>JAMOAF010000195.1 GCA_023621895.1 Planctomycetota bacterium | reverse complement strand
GGGAAGACGTCGACCCGGCCGACTGGCCCGTTCCAAGCGAGGAGTGGATTGCCGAAGCGCAACGGCGATCCGAGGAATACGACGCGGGGCGAATGTCCGCGGCGGCATGGCCGGAGGTGCGAGACCGCGCGCGGCGGAGAGCGGGCCTCGATGACTGAGTTGTTGATCGTATCGGAAGCTGAGGAGGAGTATAGCCAGTCATTCCGTTGGTACGCCGAGCGAAGCAGGCGCGCGGCCGATGCGTTCGAGGCTGAATTTGCCCGAGCCTTGGAAGCAATTGCTGAGGATCCTGAGCGATTCCCATCTTGTGACGACCACCACCGCGCGTATCTCTTGAAGCGGTATCCGTTCCAGATCATTTATCGCAGGCTATCAACGGATCGAATCTTGATCGTCGCTGTGGCTCACACAAGCCGGCGCCCTGGGTATTGGCTGGGTCGCTGAACGCTGGTCCAGAGGCCATCGATGGACAGGACACCGAGGCTGACTGGAACCGGAGCGTGCCGCGGGCCGATGGTAACAAGATCGGAGTGAACGCTAATGAAATATCGCGTATTGATCGAACAAGATGAAGACGGCGTCTCTCTGAGGGCAATTGTCCGTCAATCCGGCCTGACGGTGGACGAGTTCAACGCTCTCCTGCGACAGGAGAGGGCTGGCCGCTTAGACCGGCCGCTTCCCGTCGAGCGCCTCGCGCAGATACATGCCGGTGTAATTGCCTTCGACGGCGGCGATCTCTTCGGGCGTGCCGGTGGCGACGACCTGCCCGCCCCCCTCTCCCCCTTCGGGGCCCATGTCGATGATCCAGTCGGCCGTCTTGATCACCTGGAGGTTGTGCTCGATGACGATCACGGTGTTGCCCAGGTCGACGAGGCGCGAGAGCACTTCGAGCAGCTTCTTCACGTCGTCGAAGTGCAGCCCGGTGGTCGGTTCGTCGAGGATGTAGACCGTGTTGCCGGTGTCCGAGCGGCCCAGCTCCGTGGCCAGCTTGACCCGTTGCGACTCACCGCCCGAGAGTGTGGTTGAAGGCTGGCCCAGCGTCAGGTATCCCAGCCCGACTTCCTGGAGGCAGCCGAGCAGCCGGGCAATCAGCGGGAAGTTCTCGAAGAAAGCCACGGACTCATCGACCCGCATGTCCAGCACGTCGGCGATCGACAGGTCGCGGTAGCGGACTTCGAGGGTCTGCCGGTTGAAACGCTTCCCCTCGCAGACTGGGCATGTGACATACAGATCGGGGAGGAAGTTCATCTCGATCTTCCGCTGCCCCTGGCCCTGGCACTCCTCGCAGCGTCCTCCCTTGACGTTGAAGCTGAACCGCCCTGCCTTGTAGCCCCGCTGCTTGGCTGCTCGCGTGTTGGCGAAGACCTTGCGGATTTCGTCGAACACACCCGAATAGGTGGCCGGATTGCTCCGCGGGGTGCGGCCGATGGGCGACTGGTCGATTTGAATCACCTTGTCGACGCGGCTGCCGCCGCGGAGCGCCCGATGGGGGCCCGGTTTAGGGGCGATGCCGCCAAGTCGGCGGACCAGCGCGCGGGCAAAGGTCTCGTTGAGCAGCGAGCTCTTGCCCGAGCCACTGACTCCCGTCACGCAGACCAGGGCCGAGAGGGGGAACCACACGGTCACGTCCTTGAGGTTGTTCGTCATCACCCCTTCGATCGTGATCGATCGGGTCTTGGCCAACCGCCGCCGCTTCCGCGGCGTGGGGATCTGCTGCCGCCCAGTGAGATAGAGCCCCGTGATCGAATCGGGATTGTCTGCGATCTGTGCGGGGGTTCCCGCGGCGACGATTTGCCCGCCGTGGCAGCCGGCGCCGGGGCCGAGATCGATCAGCCAGTCGGCGTGGCGAATGATCGCCTCGTCGTGTTCGACGACGATCACCGTGTTGCCGCGCCGCTGGAGGTTGCGGAGGGCTTCGATGAGCCGGTGGTTGTCGCGGGGGTGGAGCCCGATCGACGGCTCGTCGAGCACGTAGCAGACGCCGACCAGTCCCGAACCCAAGCCGGTGGCCAGGCGCACGCGCTGAAGCTCGCCGCCGCTGAGCGTATCGGCCGGCCGGTCAATGGTCAGGTAGTCGAGTCCCACGTTGTCGAGGAATCGGAGCCGGGCCGTGATTTCGCTGACGATCGGCTCGGCGATCGGCTGCTCCTCGTCGGGGAAGCGGAGCGATTCGAACAGCTCCCGGGCCTTTCGGACGGTCAGCGCGGTGATCTCAAAAATCTTCCAGCCGCAAACGCGGACTGACCTGGCCTCCGGGCGGAGTCGCGTGCCGCCGCATTCGGCGCAGACCAGCTCGGCTCGAAAGCTATCCAAGCGCCGCCGATTCGATTCGCTGCTGGTTGTCTCGAATTCTCTTTCCAGAAGGCCCAGGATGCCGGGAAATTCGAGGGCGTCGCCGTGCAGCAAGCGCTCGCGGACCTTCGGCCCCATTTTGTCGAAGGGCGTGTTCCAGCGAATCCCCGCCGCCGACATGTAGTCGCGGAGGGCGTTTTTCTGCCTCCGCACGGCGGTCGGGGAAGACTCTCGCCAAGGCACGACCGCTCCGGCCGACAGCGAAAGGCTGGTGTCGGGCACGACCAGCTCCGCGTCGAACTCCGTGCGGCTTCCCAGGCCCTCGCACACCGGGCATGCCCCGTAAGGGCTGTTGAAGCTGAACGAACGAGGCTCCAGCTCGTCGTAACCGATCTTGCAGTTCGGGCACGCGTGCTGGGTGCTGAAGAGCATATCGTGCCAGGCATTCGCGCCGTGCTCCTTCGTCTCGTGGGTGGCCATCACAAGCCCGTCGCCGTACTTGACCGCCAGCTTGATCGAGTCGGCCAGCCGGCTGCGAACCCCCGGGCGGACGACGATCCGATCGACAATCGCCTCGATATGGTGGGCTTTCTGGCGGACCAGTTCGGGGGGGGTCTCGACATCGAACACCTCGCCATCGACCCTCGCCCGAACAAAACCGGCCTTGCGAATCGCCTCGAACACCTCCTTGTGCTGGCCCTTGCGGCCGCGAACCAGAGGCGCCATCAGCATCACCCGCGTCCCGTCGGCCAGGCTCAGCAGGTCATCGAGAATCTGTTCCGGGGTCTGCTGGCAGATCGGCTGCCCACACTGGGGACATACCGGATCGCCGAGCCGGGCGAAGAGCAGCCGCAAGTAATCGTAGATTTCCGTGACCGTGGCGACCGTGCTTCTCGGATTGCGGATTCCGGCCCGCTGGTCGATCGAAATCGTCGGCTGGAGCCCCTCGATCAGGTCGACGTCGGGCCGCTCGATCTGATTGAGGAACTGCCGGGCGTAAACCGACAGGCTCTCGATGTATTGGCGCTGCCCCTCGGCATACAGTGTGTCGAAAGCCAGGGAACTCTTCCCCGACCCACTCGGGCCGGTCACCACGACCATCCGATTGCGGGGGATGTCCAGATCAAGATTCCGCAGGTTGTGGACCCTGGCGCCCCGGATGTGGATCCGCTCATCGTCGGCTCTACTTTCGGTCGTCTGCGAGGCGCTTTCGCTCATAATCTCCCCTGCCGGCTCGGTCGCGATCTGCCGAAACCATCCACCCTACCACAGCCGCGCGGGAGCGGCAAGAACTTGTGAAATCGGCCGCTGTCGAGTATCTTGACAGCAGAGGGGCACCGGCACCCGACGGATTGATGGGTGTGAAATGGCGATTGCCGCGGCAATCGCCGCGTGCCGGCGAACGCGCAGTTGCCGAAGGGCGTCCAATGACCAGAAGCGGTGGACAGGGCCGAAAGACGAACCGGGTCGTGCGGGCGCCCGCTGGCAAGTTTGGGCATATCCAAAAGCGGCGACTTCAGCAGCGGTCCGCCCCGGCCGACCAGCCAAAAAGCCAGACCGGGTCGGCAAAGAAGCCACACGGAGGCGGCGGGAGATGACACGGGCGGTTTGAGGGCAAGTTTCCCGATTGACACCAGTGGTGAAGCCTGATGGGATATCGAACCCTTCGCGAGTGCGTGGAAGACCTGGAAAGGACGGGACAACTCCTGCGGATCGAGCAGCCGGTTGATCCGAACCTGGAAGCTGCCGAGATCCAACGCCGCGTGTTCGCGGCCGGCGGACCCGCCCTCTACTTCGCCAGCATCAGGGGATGCCGCTTCCCGATGGTCAGCAATCTGTTCGGGACGATCGAGCGGGTGCGCTACCTGTTCCGCGATTCGCTTGAGATGCTCGCTCGGCTGGTCTCGCTGTCCGTCGACCCGACCGACCTCGTCCGCAGACCGCGGTTGTACTTGAACCTGAAGACGCCGGCGGCCGCGCTTGTCGCCCGGCCGAAGAAGGTTCGCCGGGGTCCCGTCTTGGCCGTCGAAACGACGCTCGATCAGTTGCCCCAGTTGAGGTCGTGGCCGGACGACGGCGGCGCCTACATTACGCTTCCCCAGGTGTACACGGAAGACCCCGACGCTCCCGGCCTGGCCCATTCGAATCTGGGCATGTACCGCATCCAGATTTCCGGTGGCCGCTACGAGCCGAACGAGCAGGCCGGCATCCACTACCAACTGCACCGGGGAATTGGCGCGCACCACGCGGCGGCGATCCGCCGCGGAGAGCGGTTGCCGCTGAATGTCTTCGTCGGCGGACCGCCGGCGATGACCGTGGCCGCCGTGATGCCGTTGCCCGAGGGGGTCAGCGAATTGGCGTTCGCGGGTTTGCTCGGGCGGCGGCGGGTGCCGATGGTCTGCCTGCCGCACCAACTGCCGATCCACGCCGAGGCCGACTTCTGCATCACCGGCCACATCGAACCCAACAAGCTGCTGCCCGAAGGGCCCTTTGGAGACCACCTGGGCTATTACAGCATGGTCCACGATTTCCCGGTGATGCGCGTGGAGCGGGTCTTCCACCGGCACCGGCCGATCTGGCCCTTTACCGTCGTCGGCCGGCCCCCGCAGGAGGACAGCGTTTTCAACCAGTTGATCCACGAGATGGTCGGCCCGATCATCCCCAAGACGATCCCGGGCGTGCGCGCGGTCCACGCGGTGGACGCGGCCGGCGTCCACCCGCTCCTGTTGGCGATCGGCAGCGAGCGATACGTGCCCTACGAAGAGCCGCGGAGGGTCCGCGAATTGCTCACGCTGGCCAATGCACTGCTCGGCCAGGGCCAGCTTTCCCTGGCGAAATACCTGCTCATCGTCGCGGGCGAAGACAACCCGGAGCTGGACATCCGGCACGTGCCCGACTTCCTCCG
Organism: Planctomycetota bacterium; assembly: GCA_023621895.1. Classification (GTDB taxonomy): domain Bacteria; phylum Planctomycetota; class Planctomycetia; order Pirellulales; family Thermoguttaceae; genus JAAYCB01. The sequence continues at coordinate 8,935 of JAMOAF010000195.1, read as the reverse complement.
CCATCTGCTCGAGAGGGTCGACTGGCGGCGGGATCTCCACTTCCAGACGTGCACCACCATCGACACCCTCGATTATAGCGGCGAGGGGCTCAACCAGGGTTCAAAGGTGGTGATCGCCGCCGCCGGCCCCGTGCGGCGGAATCTCCCCGTGGCAATCGACTCGCGGATCAAGATGCCCAGCGAGGGCGGCTTCGGCAACCCCCGCGTTGTCCTGCCCGGGATTCTCGCCGTCGAAGGGCCGCGTTTCAAACCCGACGAGGCCGGCCGGGATCCGGCCGTGCAGAAATTCTGCCTGGCTTTCAACCGCACCGACGCGATCAACGGCTTTCCCCTGATCGTGGTCGTCGACAACAGCGATTTCGTCGCACGGAGCTTGAACAACTTCCTCTGGACGACCTTCACGCGCAGCGACCCGGCGGCCGATGTCTACGGAATCGACTCCTTCGTCCAAAACAAGCACTGGGGCTGCCTCGGCTCGGTGGTGATCGACGCCCGGGCGAAAATCCACCACGCCCCCCCACTCGTTGAAGACCCCGAGGTCACCGGCCGGGTTAACGAACTGGCCGCCAAGGGCAAGCCCCTTCATGGGGTGATCTGACCAGCAGGTTAAAGGCCCATCCCCAGAAAGCCCACGCGCGCATCGCTCTCGGCCGCGAGCTTCTGCATCCGGGCGACCGCCCGGTCAAGATCGCCGGCGGCGATGTAACGGTCGAACTCCACGAGCACCGCCTCCTTCACCGTTTCGGTGAACCACGCGACCACCGGCTCGGTCAACCAGTCGCAGGTCTCTCTAACCAGTTCGACCTGGAGATCGCATCGCTGGGCCTTCCGATCCTCCGCGTCGGTCAGCACGGTGCCCTCGAAACGGAACTCGAGCATCCCCACGTTGTCGTCGTTGGTCAGCCCGAACGTGCATGACGCGTTGTGCAAGTAGAACGTGTTGTGCTGCCCATGTTTGGCCAGTGCGGCCTTGATTCGCTCCGCCTTGGCCTCCAGTTCGGGCGGGGCGTCCATCGGCACGTCCAATCGGCCCAGCGAACGCATCGGCAAGCAGTCGAACTCAATTCTCACGCGCGGCGTCATGGCTCCTGAATCCCTTTCAGGTTGGTGGCAGAGGTTACTGGTGACAGGTTATCGAGCAGCGGTAGTTGGTGGTTGAAGCGTAAGCGCGGTCCGCGTTCCCAAGCCGGAGCTTGGGAACGAGGATACTCTGACTGCTGACCGCTGACCGCTGGCTGCTGACCGCTGGCTGCTGACCGCTGGCTGCTGACCGCTGGCTGCTGACCGCTGATCGCTGACGGCTGGCTGCTGATGGCTACTCTTCGCCGGTCCGCTGCCAGGCCAGGCTGAGCCAACCATCCTCCGCGGTCCACTGGACGAGCCGGAGTTTGCCGGCACGGCGCCACTTTTCCGGCAGCACCAGTTCCTCCGGCACGATCTCGTCCTTAAGCACGTTGCCCAGGCGGCGCTGTAGCAACCGGCGGATAACGGTCTGCGCGGCCGATAGCTGCTTGTCTCCCTGTGGGTCGAAGCCCGGCGGGAAGATCGCCAGATCGCCCTGGCGAACCGCCTTGACCGCCGCTCCTTCTCCGACAATTCGATACGTCGCCGTGACATCCATGCCCGGATGCTTCTTCTCGCCTTCGTAGAACGTTCCGCCGCGGATCGAAATCGTAAACTGGCCATCATCGAAGGAAACCCAGGCGGGCCGCAGCGACTGGAACTTGATGCCCCACGGCTCCGAGTCCGCCTCGGGCTTGAGTCCTTCGGGCACCTCGCCCAGCAACCGAATCGCCGCCTCGCGGACTCGTTCCTCGCGGAGGATCATGCCCGCCAGAGCCGAGGCCGTAAAGTTGTTGATCATCGATTCGTGGACTACCACGTGGATGTCCGCCCCGGGCGCTGGGTCTGGCGGGGCCGTCACGGCGCCAAAATCGAAGCGGCCGGCCTGGAGAAACGAAACGCTGAACCGGTCCTCGTCGGTCGCGTAGGCCAGGCTCGCCGGATAGAGGCCACGCTCCAGCAGCGGCCGGCGCAGCTTGTTCTGGATATCTTCGTTGGCAGGATCGATCAGCGAACCAACCTCCTGGTCGAACCGCGAGTTGAGCTTCTGCTCGGCGTGCCTTGAGGCGATCCAGTCGGCCTGGCACTTCTGCTTCCGCACCCGCTTCCACGCCATCCGCTCGATCATCCGGCTTCCCCTCTTCGCGCAGAGGGAGCGGACCGTGGCATGGGTCGTTGCGCTGGTCTTGGCCGGCTGTGTCCAAAGCTTCTCCGCGTCGATGAGAATCTGCTTGCGGACCACGAAACTCGTCAGGCCGTCTGAATAGAGAACGACCGGACCGTTGTAGCCGACCGTATCGGTGGTCGTGGTCCCGGTCATCGTCGCGAGGATCGTGGCGAGGCCTTCCGAAGGTGACAATTCGACGGTTACCTTTCCGGTCGTGTGACCGGTTCCGTAGATGCGGGTGCCCAGGATCAGGTCGGTTACGGGCCCCACGTCGTCAACGTCCTGAGCCATGGCGGCCTGGAGCAATCCCTCCGAGACGATCGCACGAAAGTTCTGCTGTGGCGATGCCGCGCGAACCGCGGTAATCAGTTCCGGGGTCTGCCGGGCATCGCTGAGCCATTTCAGATACGCGGAGATGTACGCCGCGTCGTCTCCATTGGGCGATTTCTGGTACGATTCGATCCGCGCGGCGAGCAGTTCGATCAGCTTCTCGAACTGCCCGCGGACCTCGGCGCTGCCGATTCCCCGGGCAACGCTCACGTAGCGACGGACGGCATCGCGGAGACCGGCGAAGGGAACCAGCCCCAGCCCCTCGTCGCCGGTCGACAATCGAGCGAACAGCTTGTCGAGCCCGGCCAAGTCCGGCCCGGCCTCCTTGCCCAGTTCCTCGCGGAGCTCGGCCCAATGAAGATACGCGCGCCAGCCTTCGGCGGATTCGCCCGCAGTGGCGAATCGCGCCTCGACGGCCGCCACGGCAGAATTCAATTCGTCACGGACTACGGCCAGATCCGCCGCGGAAAGCGGTCGAAACCTGTCACGTTCGGCTCGAACCTGATCCGCCAGACTGGGGGGCTCCGCGGCACCTGCCTCGGCCGCCATCAGGGCAGCGGCAATCAGCACCATCGTCCATCGTCTGTACCCCAACATGGGTCTCTCCTTCGCTGCCACATTGAAACGGGGTCTGCAAGGGGGGGTCAAAATCCACCCTGGAGAGGGAAGGAGTTCCGTCATACCCCTTGTTTCCCACTCGGGAAATTAACATGGAATGTTCATATTTTCACCGATCGACCGAAATTTCGCAATCTCAATAACTGGAAGATATTCCACAGATTGCGGGTTTACCGCAGGATTGCTTGACGGCATAATCGAGGGATTCGACGCATATTATCGCTGCTCAGCCAGTGAGCATGATTTTTCCGCGATGCGTCGGAACTGGCCTCGGTTTGAAGACACACCTACTGTACTGGGAGGCTTTCCGTGGTGAAGCTAGCGATACGTGTCACCATTGCATCGCTCGGCACGGCCATGCTGCTCGGCTCGGCGATTGCCGACGTCCCGCGCGTCACTTGGAAGACCGACTACGCAGCGGCCTTGACGGAAGCGGAAAACGCCAGGGGGATGATGGTTGTCTATTTCTACGACCAGAGTGAAGCGTGCTCTCGCTTCGAGAAAGATGCGTTGTCCGACGAGGGGATCGCGGCGCCGTTGGCGGCGACTTGCTGCGTTCGCCTGCCGATCGACGCTGAAATCTCCGTCGGCGGCCAGCCGATCCGCTTGATCGATCACCCAGCGTTCGCTTCCCTCAAAGATGGGCCGGGGTTGGCGATCCTCGACTTTGCCGATCCCGAGCCCGCCAACCGCGGCCGGGTGGTGAAGACGCTGGACTTCTCGGCTGGCCGCGCGCTCACCGCCGACGACCTGGGCCTCTTGCCGCGGCCGCCCGCCGGCAACCGCTCAGAGGCCGGGCCGGTCTGGTTGGCCGACTATGGCGAGGCCGTGGATGCGGCGCAACGGGACAGTCGCATGCTGCTGGTCTATTTCTTCCGTGAAGATGGTAGCGGCGGCTGCCGCGAGTTCCAGTCCCAGACGCTCGCTGACGCCGCGCTCACTGCCGGCCTGGAGCGGTATGTCCTCCTCAAATTGCCCACCGGCGCGCAGGTTCCGTTCGCGGGCGCCAACACGGTCCTGCTCAAGCACCCCTCATTTGCCGAGATGGTCGGACTGCCCGGCATCGCGATCATCGACTACAGCGACCCTCAGGCCCCGTACCATGGCCAGGTCGTCAGCACGTTTCCTTTTCTGCGCGGCCGCGCCTACACGCCCGCGCAAATGAACGTGATTCTCGATCTTCCACCCGGAAAACTCACCCAGCGGACCCTCATCTACGCCATCAAGACCCACCCGGAACGGCCCCAAAGCGCCTCGGGAAAACTCGACGCCTATCTCGCATCGGAGGCGGAGAGCCACTCCCAGCTCCAGGCCCGAATCCTTCGCCAGGGCCACCACGCCTGGGCAACGCGATTCCAGCGGATCAACCGCCGCCTGCCGTGGGGCCTGCTGGCAAGCGAAATCTGCGCCGAGAGCTGGCCTGGTCAGTGTCTTCTCGAAGCCGCGATCGACTGCGTGCAGTCCTGGCGCCGGTCGTCAGGGCACTGGAGCTCCGTCAGGGCATTTCATCCCGTCTTCGCCTACGACATGCGTCGCGGAAACAACGGAATCTGGTACGCGACGGGCATCTTTGGAACGCGCGGCCGCTGAGCGACTCCGCACCCCGCAGGACAGGTTCGCATCCGGCCCGGCAAAAGCCTCTCTTCGAGATGTTTGCCCGTGGTCCAGGCGAGACCGGGCTACCGGTCGTGGGACAGGCTGGCATCCTGCCCGATAGACGCGTCTTCCGGTTCGCTGGTTGTTCCCGACAAGTAGATTTCCCTCTCTCCCAGCTCGACCGTCTCGATCACCACGGGTTTTCCCTCGTCGATGGTTGGCCTCAAGTGAATCATCGCCACCGGCTCGCCATCGGCTTGCTGCCACTGGATTTTCAGCGACGCTTGGCGGCCGATTTCGGCGATCTTCTCGAGCACGTTCTTCATCGGCAGAGGAATCACTCCGGCTCGCACGCCGCAGATGCGGATTCCCAGTACGTTCGGTTCGGCCAGGTAGACGTCGAGGGTCATTGAGAGGACCGTCTCGATGCCAGCTTGTTCGGACCGGCAGGCCATCTGGAGGCCGCCCGGCGAGATCACCACGCGCGGGTCTGCCATGCCGGGGGGGAGACTCCCGGCGTGGTTCTCGCGGAGATCGACGGCCAGCCAGCCATTGATCTCTTCTTCAGTGAAAAGAGCCTCCCAACGTCCCTGCTTCCGGACGTCGCTGGCCAGCGCAGCCGTCTTTTGGAGCATCGTCTCGCTGGCGATTCGCTGTGCCTCGGGCGCGGAACGGAGCGCCTCGGCGTAGAAATCGGGAACGACCTGCGAGGCTCGCCAGATTCCCACCAGCGTCAATGCCGCCAGCAGGATCACGGCGCCAAGGGCGACGACCGAGAGTACCAGAAACCTCTTCACCCGGGCGGGTCCTCGGGATGGAAACCTGATTGGCAACACGAGCGCAGGTCGGGGCCATCCGACGGAGGATCGTACGGTGCGGGCCCCACCGTGTCAATCCAAGCAAGAAGAAGGGGCCACCCATAAACTTGGTACGAGGGCCGGGCACGCGGGGGGCCGAGCGGTGCAACGAGCCGACGCGGGCCGCCATCCGGCCGGCGCCAACACCATGCCAGCCTTGTGGGGGAGGCACCACGCGTCACTTCTGTGGGTGGCCCCTTTCTGCTCTGTGGGTGGCCCCTTTCTCGCGCTCCCCATGCGTCAGTTCTATGGGTGGCCCCTTTTTGGCCCTATGGGTGGCCCCTTTTTGGCCCTATGGGTGGCCCCTTTTTGGCCGCATGCGTCAGTTCTATGGGTGGCCCCTTTTTGGCCTTCATCGGGGTGTTAGCAACCAGCGCCATGGGCCGCCGGAGGCGCCGGCTCGCTCGATCCGCAGCCGTCCGGTGAGTTTCTTGCCGCGAAGGTTCACTTCGAACAGGTTCTCTTCTCGAACGAGCAGCTCGAATGTGCCTCGATCCCAGCGGGCCACGCTCCCGCGGTCTTTGGAGACCGGCCCTTCGTAATCGAGGTATTCCTTGCGGTGGTCGGGCAGCGCGGTCGCCGTGAGAAGATGGTCGTAGGAGGGGGGCAGCGGCAGCGACCAGGTGATCATGCGATCGTCGAACTCGAGCATGAAATCCCAATGCAGCGACTGGGGGTGGTCGTGTTGGAGGACAACGAAGCCAGGCATGGCGGTGAGTCAAAACCCGGAATTGACGGTCGTGGTAACCTCGGCCGCGATCGGCTTGGGCTGGCCGGTGCTGTTGGCTTCGGCGTGGACGGTCGCCGGACCGGCGACGTCGGCGCGGACATAGATCATGTATTCAAGCTGGCCGCCGGCGGCCAGCTTGGGCACCGGCTCGAATCGAACCACCCCGTCGCGGATCGTGAACCGCGACGGGCCCTGGGTCCGCCATTTCAGCGGTGTCAACTGGGGTGGGAAGGCGACCGCCAGTTGCACCGATTGGTCATCCGCGTTGCCGAGGTTCCTGATCGCCACCCGGTAGGAGAAGGTTTCGCCTTGGGTGGCCGGGCTGCTCATCGCGCCGATCTTCACGTCGAGGCCCGCCGCCGATTCCTTGACCGCCGCCGCGATCGGAATGCAGGCCTTGTCCGCCACCTGCCGGCCCGACAAGTCGGACACGGTGGCGGAAAAACAGGCCGACGCCGATTCAACCTTGCATACACACAACAAGGCATAACGCCCGATGACCCTGGAAGGAACCGTCTGGCCGCTCCACGAAAACGTGCTCCCTTTGCGGACGTGATCTGCCGTGGCGCTCTGCGGAGCGAACGCCTCGCCGATATCGATCACGACATTCAGGTCGCTGAGTTGTTGACTGTCGGGACTTGCCACGTCGACCATCAGCAAGACGCTATCGCCAACCTTGGCGCCGGAGATGTTCACTTCGTTCGGATCGCACACCTTGGCGGTCACTTCGAATCTCGGACCGGCTGGGATCGCCATCCCCGGAGCCGGCTCGACCGGCGGGGCGGGCTGCGTGATCGGCGGGGCGGGCTGGGTGGTTGGCGGGGCGGGCTGCTCCGGGCGAATCCAATCCGGCCGGGTCGGGGGGGGCGTTTCCGGGACTGTCGGCGCCTGGGGTCGGCCGGCGGGGGCGGCTTTTGCCTCGATGCAGGTTTTCCGGCTGGCGCGAATCCCGCCGGGGCCGGTCACTTCCACCGTGTGGCACAGCGAACCGCCCTCGGCCACCCGCAGGACAATTCGCACCGCTCTCGATTGCCCGGCCCCCAAGTCGCCTAAAAGCCTCTCGATTTCGAGCTGCTGGACCTCATGTTCCAGGCCCCGGTCGCGACGGTCCTTAATGATCAGGCCGGTTGCGGGGACGCCGCTCCGGTTGGTGACCACGATCTGGTGCGTCACCGTATCGCCGACCGTCGCCGCGGTCGGGCCGAGCACCTCCAAGGCGATCTCCGCCGTCTCGACCGACGCGGTTGCACACGCGCGGGCCTTCAGCCCACCCGCACCGGCAGCCTCGGCGCAGAATTCATGCCGGCCGACCTGCTCCGCGCGCAGATCGACGGCAATCGAGCGGACCTCGCCTGCCGCAAGACGGCCGATTGCCCATCGCAGGCTCGCTCCGGATGTCTCGGACGCCGGGCTTGCATTGACAAGAGCCAGTCCACCGGGCACCTGCGCGGAGAGGGAAATCTCGTCGGCCGCCAGATCGCCCGGATTGCTGACCTCGATCCGGAAACTCATCGCTGCTCCAACGCTCCCCGAGGCGGGGCCGATCACGCGGACTTTCAAGTCGGGCGAGGACCACGTCTGCAAAACGCATGTCGACCCGACCACGAGCCGTTCGTTTGGACAGCCCAGGCCGGCCGGGCGCACAACCTGGATCGCAACCCGGTTGGTTCCCGCTTGGGCCTGCTGCTGGATGAGTTCCACGCTGGCCCGGCCCTGCGGATCGGTGGCAACCTCGATCGCTCGAGCACCGTCGGGCGCGAACCCGGCCGGCGGGCCGTCGCAGACCTCGTAGCGCACAATCCAACCGCTCCGCGGCGACTTGTCGGACTGCCGGGTGACGGTGGTCGTGAGGGTTTGCCGCCCGCCGGCACTGGCGATCGACGGGGCGGGAAAGCACCACTGGGCGTCAACCCAATGGATCTGCGCGGTTGCCGTCCGCGCGGTCCAGGGAGAGACGTTCGGCGCCAGTACGGTGACGTGGCTCGTCCCTTCGGAGGCCGAGGTGACGGTAATCCAGGCCTGCCCGCGGAGCACCTGGATGTCGTCGCCCGGTTCGGTCGTCCCTCGGGTCAATCGCAACAGCCGCCGCGAGGTGCTGTTGACCGCGTAAGTGTTGTCGATTTTCCTGGCGCTGGTGAAATCGCCGACCAGGGGATCGGTCCACGAACCCTTGTCAAGATCGATGAACTGGCCGACGCTGGCTGGATCAAGCATCCATTCGATCCGCTCGTTGGTCCGCAGATACTGGTCGGGTCCCTTGACGCCGGCGATCAGCACCACTTCGCTGCCAATCGGTGCGACCGATGCGCGGGGGCAGAGGCTCAGGCCCACTCGTGTAGGCGTCTTGTTTGGGTCGGGCATTGGGCGGAAGTCAGCCTCGGGTCCCGCTGGACTTTCGGCAAAAATCCGCTCGCCCGACGGATCAATCTGAGGAAATCGGCAGTTCGCACAGCCGAAGACAGCCAGCGCGCAGGCCGCCAAGCCCAGCGCGGTCCATCTTTGGTGCAGCGAAAACCGCCTCATCGAAGTCTCTCCGGTCCCGTCGCAATACCACCTTGCCAATGGGCGCACACC
>JAMOAF010000054.1 GCA_023621895.1 Planctomycetota bacterium | reverse complement strand
GGCAGCGCTGGCCGACAAGCCGATCCAGGGCCTCTCCAAGGGCATGAAGCAGCGCCTCTGCCTCGGCCGCGCCCTGATCCACGATCCGCCGGTGATGGTTCTGGACGAACCGGCCGCCGGACTCGATCCCCGAGCGCGGATCGAGCTCAGGGAAATGATCCGCGCCCTGGCCAATGAGGGCAAGGCGATTTTGATCAGCTCCCACATCCTTACCGAACTGGCCGAAATCTGCGACATCGTCGGCATCATCGAGCGCGGCCGGCTGATCGCCGTCGGCAAGGTCGACGAAATCCAGCAGCAGGGCCGCAGTCCCCAGAACCTCGTCGAGGTCCGGCTGCTCGACGGAGTCGACGGGCTGGCCGGCTGGCTGACCGGGAGGGACGGCGTCTCCGAGATCCGCGCCGACGGCAACACGGTCCGGTTCCTTCTCCGAGGCGACGAGGCAGCCGAGGCGAAAGTCCTCAGGAAAATGATCGAACGCGGCTTCCGCGTGATCGCCTTCGGCGCTCGCCGCCGCACCCTGGAAGATGTCTTCATGCAGGTCACCAAGGGGCTTGTCCAATGACGCCAGACGCGCTCATCCACGCCGCCGCGCCGCCGCAAGCGGCGCCCGACGTGCCTCACGTGGGACGGATCGACGCGGCCCTGGAATGGCTCGGCGAGCGATTCAATCCGATCCTCGTCAAAGAGGCCCGCCAGGCGCTCAAGAGCCGCCAGTTCGTGCTTACGTTCGGGCTGCTGTTGATCGCCGCATGGGCCTGGTCGCTGATCGGGCTGGTGATGATGGGCAGCGACGCGGCCTTCGGCGAGACCGGACCGAGCATGTTCATGGGCTACTACGTGATTCTCGCCGCCTCGCTCGGCGTGTTTGTCCCCTTCGGCGCATTCCGATCACTCGCCGGCGAGCAGGAAGACCGCACCTACGAGCTCCTCTCGATCACCGACCTGAGCCCGGCGCAGATCGTCAGCGGAAAGCTCGGCAGCGCCGTCGTGCAGATGCTGATTTACCTCTCGGCCGTGGCGCCCTGCCTTGCCTTCACCTACATGCTTCGCGGGCTGTCGCTGCCGATGATCCTCCTGGTGGTGGGCTACACGGCGGCGCTGAGCCTCGGGCTGTCGGTCGTCGGCCTGTTGGCGGGTACGCTCACAAGCGAGAAACACTGGCAGGTGCTGCTCTCGGTGGCCCTGATCGTGGGGCTGCTGTTTGTCTTCGGCTGGACCGTGGGAGGGACCGGCGAACTGGTCTTCTACTCCAATTTCGACTTACTCGACGCCGAGTTCTGGCAGGTGATGGGAGCGATCGCGACGGCCTATGTCACTTACTTTGCCCTGGCGTTCTTCGCCGCCGTCGCCCGGATCACCTTCGCCAGCGACAACCGCTCGACTCGGCTGCGGGTGGTGATGCTCGTGCAGCACGCCTGCTGTAGCGCCTGGTTCGGGTGGCTGGTGCTTTCCGACGGAATCGTCCCGCGGGAGATGATGTTTGTCTTCCTCTCGCTGATCGGCTTCCACTGGTACATCATGGGCGTCTTGATGACCGGTGAGTGGCCGGAACTCTCGATGCGGGTCAAACGCCGGTTGCCGCAGAGCTTTCTCGGCCGGGTGCTCTTCACTTGGTTCAATCCGGGCCCCGGCACCGGCTACATGTTCGCCTGCTGCGGGATGATCGCCGGGGGGCTGACGGCGCTGGCGATCCTCACGGCCGGCGAACTGCTTGGCCTCGGCGCGAGGCGCGCCTACGGCCCCGAGCAGGTGATTGCCTTTGCCGTGTTGGCCCCCGCCTACGTGATCGCCTACCTCGGCGCCGGCCTGCTGATCGTGCGGCTCGCGCGGCGGTTCTTCCCGACCGCGCTGCTGCTGGCGGCGCTTATTCAGGTGATTCTCGTGCTCGTCGGCGTGGCCGGCCCGTTGGTCCTCGAATCGATCGCCGGCCGCGACGCCTTCCGCTCCTACTCGCTGATCCAGATCAGCAATCCGTTCTGGTCGATCATTCACCTGGCGGACAGCTCGGCGATGCCGCCCGAGGCCCCCGTTCTGCTCGCGGCGGTGCCGTTTGCCGCCCTCGTGCTGTTTCTGCTGAATCTGCCGGGCATTGTCCACGAGGTCCGCCAGGTGCGCGTTGCCAAGCCGCGGCGCGTGGCCGAGGAAGACGACCAGATCGCCGCCGAAAAATCGCCCCCCCAGCCGGTGCAGATCAGTCCTTGGGACACGCTGTGAACCCGCGGCAGGCCGATTTGAGAATCTCCACGGCGCGATCGGCGTCCTCCTCGTCGACATCCAGATGGGTCACCGCCCGGATCGTCTGCGGCGCCGTGGGAAGCACCAGCAGGCCGAGCGCCTGTAGCCGATCGCAGAACGCCGCGGCGGTTCCCAGCCGCTCCGGCACACGGAAGAAAAGGATATTCGTGTCGACCTGGTCCGAGACAAGGGCCAGTTCCTCGATTTCAGCGATGCCGCGGGCCAACCGCCGGGCGCACTGGTGATCGAGCGCCAGCCGGTCGACGTTGTGCTCCAGGGCGTAGAGGGCCGCAGCCGCGAGGATGCCCGACTGCCGCATCCCGCCGCCGAGCACCTTGCGGTGCCGCACCGCCTCGGCGATCAATTCCCGCGAGCCGGCCAACGCCGACCCCACCGGGGCGCCGAGTCCCTTGCTGAAACAGACGCTGACCGTGTCGAAATGGGCCGCCCACCGCGCCGGCTCGATCCCCGTGGCCACGGCCGCGTTGAAGAGCCGCGCCCCGTCGAGGTGGGTCCGCAGCCCGTGCTCATGCGCCCAGCGGCAGATCGCCGCCACGTCTTCATAAGGCTGGATCTTCCCGCCGCCCCGATTGTGGGTGTTTTCCAGGCAGACGGCGCGGGTCCGCACCTGGTGCGGATTGTCGGGCCGGATCAGTCCCTCGACCTGGTGCAGGCGGAGAACGCCGAAGTGCCCCTCGACGGCTCGCACGGCCACGCCGCTGAGCTGGGCGTAGCCGGCTTGCTCGTAGTTGAGGATGTGGCAGCCCGCCTCGCAGATCATCTCATCGCCCGGCCGGCAATGGAGGCGCACCCCAATCAGGTTCGTCATCGTCCCGGAAGGAGCATAAATGGCCGCCTCCTTCCCCAGAATCTCGGCGATCCGCTCTTGGAGCCGGTTGGCCGTCGGGTCTTCGCCCAGAACGTCGTCGCCCACTTCCGCCGCGGCCATCGCGGAACGCATACCGGCGGTGGGGCGGGTGGCCGTGTCGCTGCGAAAATCGAGGATTGCGTGTGTCATGTGCGGCATTATCCACGCTCCCCGTGCCGGGTGCAATACAGCGCGGAGAAAGCCCGCTCGATGACGTGGAGCCGGGGCAATCCTGCGCGGCGAGGCGGTCACGCCGAGCCGATCCTTGCGGCAAATCGCGGCGATTGCTAGATTGACCCGGATCGAAGTACCCGGCAGGGGCGCCACCAACCCATCGGCAAGGCGGTGGTTTGTCTTGGTGATGGAGAGAAACGGGCGGGAGGACAGCATGCCGCGAACCAGGCGTTGGCATCCGGGCCAGGAAAGCGACGAACTCATTTTCGCCGTCTGCGATCGGTTTCTTCGCCAACTTGGCGACCAGTATGACGCGCAGCGAGACACCGAAGCGCGCGGTCGCAAGGGCGCCGCCGCCGCGGTAGCCGAGTGGCTGAAGAGCTATTACGGGCGGAAGGATCTCACCAGAGAGCGCGTCTACCCCCTGTTTTGGGAGGCAGTCCGGCGCAACTTCCTCTTTCTCCAGGCGCCCCGCGAGGCGAAGCTGGCCGAGCGGCTGTCCCAGCGTTTCGGCCTCCAGCCAACTGAGGACAACGCCGTGATTCACGTGGTCAACGCCAAGGGCAAGGAAGCGCCCCGGCACGTGACCAGCACCACGGCCGACCTGGTGCTCGATCTGGTCGACCGGGTGGCGGAACGGCATCGGTCCGCCCGGCGCCCCGGGGAGGAAGTCGAACCGGTGCATATCGGCATGGGCGCCGGCTTCGCCACGATGATGGTGGCCAAGCGACTTGCCGAACGGGTCCGCTCGGACCTCGACTGTCCTCCGCTGGTGCTCCATGCGCTCTCGGCCGGCGGTTTCCTCGTCAACGAGCCGCAGAAGGCCCCGGTCACGTATTTCAGCTATTTTGAAGATGCGCTGCCCAAAGTCGAGTACGTCGGCCTGTTCTCGGAGACGGTGGTCAGTCTCAAAGAGGACTACGAACGGGTGAAGATGAACCCGGGCGTGCGACGATCGTTTGAGCGGCGGAGCCAGATCGACATCATCGTCACTTCCCTGGCCGCCGCGCACCACAAACACGGCCTGCTGGTCAAGTTCCTCTCCTACCTCGTTGAAGAGGGCGTGCTCAAAGGGGGCATTTTCGAGCGGATGGATGCCGCCGGATGGCGGGGCGACGTGCAGTTCCGGCCGTACACCGATAGCGGCCCGCTGATCGACGAATGCCCCGTGCGCGCCGTGACTCTCTTCGAGCTCGACGAGATGGTCGATATGGCCCGGACCGACGGGAAGTACGTCGTCCTCGTGGCCGGCCCCTGTGGCGAATGCGGCGAACCGAAGGTCGACGCCCTCAGGCCCCTGTTGGCCAATCCGGACCTCCGGCTCTGGACCCACCTGGTGACCGATGCCCAAACGGCCCAGGAACTCTCGGCCCGTCCCGATTTGGATGCCGGCGGCGGCGATCAGCCGGCATAATCCGTAGCAACGATTCTAGCTCCGCTGGCGGTTTGGCCGATCTAATACGGGAGCCGATGGTGCGTCGGCCCCGCCGAGCCGAGGCCTCCCGGCACAGCGAGCGAGACGATTCCATGCCGATCAGCTTTCACAAACGGGCCGGCGAATTCCCGGCTGACGCCAGCCTGGGCAACTGGCCGATCGTGCTCTGCCTTGGCCTTGCCTGGGAAACGTATCGAAGGATCAAGGCCCGCCTCGGCCGGTTCGAGGTCCACGTCCGCCGCGGTCCGCAAGATCAGCAGGCCATCGGACTGCTGGGCAAGACCAGGCCCGACGCGATCATCATTCCGTTCGGCGAGCTCGAGGCCGGGCAAGACGCAGCCCGTCGCCTGCGCCGCGAGGCGGCCGGCCTGGGGATTCCCATCCTTTTCGTCGCCGACCGATCAGCGGGCGATGATTTCGAGCAGGTCCGGCGCTACGATGGGCCGGAATCGCTCAACGAGCCGATCCTCTTGGCCGACCTCTCCGGCCAGCTTGCGCAGTACGTCCCGCTCCGCGAGCGTTTTTGTGGCATTGACCCCGAGACGCTTTGCTCAGCCGGCCTGTGCGAGGTATACCGGGCAGCCTGCCAGAGCGACTTCTACGGCTAAATCGACCTGCGTGATTCGTGGAAAACGCGGCTGTTATTCAGATAGCCGCGTGGGCTTGCCCCGCGCTTCGTTACGTACAGGTTGTGCCGCAGCGCAGGCGCGCCGCGGGGCAAGGCGCACGCGGCTATCACGCTCTCATGAATTCCTCCCGGAATCACGCAAGCTCATTTAGCGTTGCCCACTGCCGACGTGGCGAAATGGCCTGCCTTTGGGCTCCAAGTAAGCCGCCTTTCTTGACATATTCTGGATGTTCAATAAATACTTAGCTATTATTATTGACAACACATCGTGGACCTGTCATCCTCGGACGGCATGGACCACGATCAGCGTTTCAAGACCTTGATAAGCGCGTTTTTCGACGACTTCCTGCGGCTGTTCTTTGCGGAATGGGCCGCGCGGCTGGATCTGTCGCGCGTGGAGTGGTTAGACACGCAGCTCTATCCCGATCCGCCGGACGGCTCCCGCCGCGTGCTCGACATGGTTGCGAAGGTTCCGATCGCTGAGATGGCCGCCCCCGCGGCAACCGCCTCGCTGCTCCTGGTCCACGTCGAAATCGACGGCTCCGACCGGACAACGGGGATCGAACCCCGCCTGTCGTACTATTACCATTTCCTCCGTGAAAAGTATCGTCTGCCGGTCCTGCCGATCGTGCTCTACTTGAAAGTGGGACTCGGAGGGATCGGCGTTGGCGAGTGCGTGGAGCGACTCTGGGAATTGGAGGTGAACCGTTTTCAGTACCTGTACGTGGGTTTGCCTGGGCTGGACAGCGTACAATACATGCAGGGAGACAACTGGCTGGGCGTCGCTCTATCGGCGTTGATGAAAACACCACCCGACCGGGTGGCATGGCTGGGGGCGGAGGCCTTGCGGCGGCTGACGGAGGCTCCCTTGAGCGAGCAGGAGCGGTTCTTGCTCGGCGAGTGCGTGCAAGCTTATTTGCCGATGGATGAAGAGCAGAAGTTGCAGTTCGAGAACCTGCTGCAATCGGGAACCTATGCCGAGGTGCGTGCCATGAATCAAACGATGTATGAAAAGGGAATCGAAAAGGGGCGGCAGGCGGGGCAGGTGGAGCTGATCTCGTCGCTGATCGAAGAGCGCTTTGGCCCGATTCCAGAGGCGACCAGGCGCGAACTGGACCGCCTGCCAGCGGAGGACTTGCGGCGGATGGCCTTGAAGATTGGATCAGCCGCGTCGCTGGCCGATCTCGACTTGCGGGCCTCATAAGCTGCTGGCCCTTCGACCCTCCTTGTCTTTGTGCCTCCCCTGCCCGGGGTGCAACGGCCGCTACGATGGGCTAAACTGCGGTCTGCTCCGCATCTTCTTCAGGCCGTTTCACGAGGAGGATACCGATGATGGTCCCACGTGCGCTACCCCTTTTTCTGCTGGCCGCGGGCCTTGCCGCCTGCGACTTCACCCCGGCCGCCGAGCGACTGCCGAATTTCGTCATCATCTACATCGACGACATGGGCTACGCCGACATCGGGCCGTTCGGAGCGGAAGGCTACGAAACGCCGAACCTCGACCGGATGGCCGAGGAAGGCCGCCGCTTCACCAACTTCTACGTGACCCAGGCCGTCTGCTCCGCCTCGCGCGCCGGCCTGGTCACCGGCTGCTACAACGTCCGCGTGGGGATTCTCGGCGCGCTCAACCATCGAGCGAACCACGGCATCCACGCCGACGAGATGACGATCGGCGAACTGGTCAAGCAGAAAGGCTATGCCACCGCCTGCTTTGGCAAGTGGCACCTCGGCCATCACCCCAAGTTCCTCCCCACCAACAACGGCTTCGATGAATACCTCGGCCTCCCTTATTCCAACGACATGTGGCCCGGCCATCCCACCGCCGGCAAGAACTACCCCGATCTGCCGCTGATCGAGGGAACCAAGATCGTCGACGCCAATGTCACCGCCGAGGACCAGGAACAGCTCACCACGCTCTACACGCGCCGGGCGGTAAGTTTCATCGAGCGCAACAAGGATCGGCCCTTCCTGGTCTACCTGCCCCACTCGATGGTCCACGTCCCCCTCCACGTCTCCGACAAGTTCCGCGGCAAGAGCCCGCGCGGCCTGTTCGGCGACGTCGTGATGGAGATCGACTGGTCGGTCGGCCAGATTCTCGATGCGCTCCGCAAGAACAACCTCGACAACCACACGCTGGTCGTGTTCACTTCCGACAACGGCCCGTGGCTCAGCTACGGCGACCACGCCGGCAGCGCCAAGCCGCTCCGCGAAGGCAAGGGGACGATGTTCGACGGCGGCTGCCGCGTGCCGACCGTGATGCGGTGGCCGGGCAAAATCCCCGCCGGCACCGTCTGCGACACGCCGGCAATGACGATCGACTTGCTGCCCACGATCGCCCACCTCGCCGCCGCGCCCTTGCCGGACCACAAGATCGACGGCAAGAACATCTGGCCGCTCGTCGCCGGCGAGCCGGGCGCACAAAGCCCCCACGAAGCCTACTATTTCTACTGGGGCAACGAATTGCAGGCGGTGCGGATGGGCAAGTGGAAGCTGCATTTCCCTCATGGTTACCGCACGCTCGCCGGGCGCAAAGGCGGGACCGGCGGAACGCCCGTGCCGTATGACAACGCGCGGATCGAGCTTGCGCTTTTCGACCTGGAAAACGACGTGGGAGAAACGACGGACGTCAAAGACCGGCACCCCGAGGTGGTGGCAGCGATCCAAAAGCTCGCCGGCGCGATCCGCGAGGACCTCGGCGATTCGGCCCGCAAGGTCAAAGGCGCCGGCACGCGCCCCGCCGGCCAGCTTGCCGAGGGCGATCTGCGCTTCGATTGGCAGCCGGGCGTGCCGAACCCGGCCGAGGCGCAAGCCCGGCCGGCCACTAAACGATAGCCGCGCGGGCTCCGCCCCGCGATTGGAACTGCCGCAGGACTGTTGGCCACGTGGGCTTGCTCCGCGTTTGGCACTGCCGTAAGTTCGCCTCCCGCGCGGATGCGGCCGAGATCACGGCTGGCACTAATTTCGCTGTGAGTTGATGATCACACCAGGTAACTTGTGTTTCAGGCGGGCGATGCCTTCGTCACTGGCGCCTGTATTCCTAAGGCCCAATACCTCCAGCCCGTCCAGGGAACCAAGCCGATCCAGGCTGGCGTCGGTGACGGCCGTGTTCAGGAGACTCAGCGTTCGCAGGCTTCGCATGCTCGCCAGAAATCGCAGCCCGGTGTCCGTAACGCTCGTGTCGTCAAGATATAGGCCCTCCAGGTTCTTCAACTTGGCCAGATGGCGGACCCCGACGTCGCCAATTTGCGTTCCGGTCAGATTGATCGCGCAGACGGTTCACGGCGCGGACGTAGCATTTCTTGTCCACCGGATGAATCCAGAGGCCGCAAAGTTCCTT
>JAMOAF010000342.1 GCA_023621895.1 Planctomycetota bacterium | reverse complement strand
TATGCCCCATGCGGCCCCAGGCACAACCACCCCAACAGGTGGCGCGATCGATTAAATCAACAGATCGCTCGTCCGGATGGGGGCGTTTTTCCGGAGCCTGGGGATGGCTGCGCGCTGGTGGGCGGCCGGCGCCGGGCTGGGGCGTGTTAGCCACCAACCTTGCGCTGAAGGCGTTTCACAATAAAGCCCAATCCAGCGGGACGATCGCCAGCCGGGCGCGCTTGCCGGGCTCGAGCGTACCCAGCTCCGCCTCGAGCCCCAGTGCCCAGGCGCCGCCGAGCGTCGCAAGTTCCAGAATCTTCGACTTGGGAACGCTTGGATGGCGCTGGATCGCGCAGCGGACGTCTTCCAGAAGATTCAGGTTCGGGGACGACGCCCGAGAGTCAGTCCCCAACGCCACGCGGACGCCCGAGGCAAGCATCGCTTCGAGGGGATAGGCCGTGTGTTGGAACCAGGCGTGCGTTCGCGGGCAGTAGACGACGGCCATCGTTTCGCGCCGGTCGGCCAGAAACGCAATTTCGTCCCGAGCGAGGTAGTTACCGTGCACGACCAGCGCCCGGTCGGCCGCGGCCAGCATTTCGAGATAGTCCAGCGGACGCCGGCGGCGGTCAGCGCCGGCCGTCCACGCGCCGAGGTTCTCAAGGAATTCGCGCAAGGGCCCCGTGCCTGTTTCGAGCAATTGCAGCTCTTCGCGCGACTCGGCCAGGTGCATCGCCACGGGGAAACGCCGCTCGGCCGAAAGCCGGCACGCACCTTCGACCAGTTGCGCACGGACGCTGTAAGGCGCGTGGGGACTCAGGGCCGGGCGCCAGGAGCCGGCTCGTTGCCCCTGGTCGATGTGCCGCTCGGCCAGCCGCAAGGCCTCGGCCGCCCGCTCGGCTGTCGGGCCAATCAGCTCCAGGAACACGGTCGCGTCGATTCGAGCCGTCGCCGAGGAGCGGTCGGCGGCCTGGCGGAAGAGCTGCTCGGGCCAGCCGGGTTGGGCGATCTCGGCGAGGGCTGCAACGCCCGCCGCGCCGCTCTCGGCCAGTCCCCGGCGAACCGCATCGACTGCGTCGTAACCGCCCGAATGCCTCGACGCGGTGACGCCGTGAAGCCACTCGACAAACGGAATGCCGGGCCGGCCGATTGGCTGGGAGAAACCGCCCAGTTCGAGGTGCGCGTGGGCGTTGACCAGGCCGGGGAGGATGGCCACGTCGCCCAGGTCGCGCGCGCCGGCGGCCCGCCCGCCCTCTCCGATTGCGGCGATCCGGTCGCCTTCGATCCAGACGACGCCGTCGCGGAGCGGCTCGCCCGCGATCGGAAAAACCCACCGTGCCTTCAGGCCGTGAACGGTCATGCTAATCCAGTTCGGGGCCGGCGTCCCTGATCCTGGCGATCTCCTCGCGTTGGAGCTCTTCGTCCGACTTGGCCACCGGCAGGAGCGAAAACCACGCCAGAAGTCCGATTGCCACGAAGCTGCACGCGAGCACGGAGGGCCACTGGTAGAGGGGCCCGTTCTCGCCCGGCGCGCCGAGGTACCTGGCCAGCGCCGGGAACTGCTGGACGAGCTCCGGGCGCGAGGTAAGCACGCCGAGCGAGTTGTGCACGAGGTGAAACAGCACCCCCGGCCAGATGCTGGCGGTTTGCACGGCGAGGTAACCGATGACGATTCCCACGGCGGTGGCAATGATCGACTGCTGGAGGATCGCGTGGCTCAGCCCGAAGAAGATCGCGCTGAAGATGATCGCCCGCCACTTGCGTCCCAGGTGGCGAAAACCGGAAAGGATGAAACCGCGGAACGCCAGCTCCTCGCAGATTGCGGGAACCGCGGCGACGATGCCGAGCACCGCCCAGAGCGGGGCAGCGTTGAACAGCTCTTGCATCTGGACGAGCAGCTTGATCATTTCCTCGTTCGGAGGATAGAGCTGCTCCATCACCGCCACCTGGAGCGCGCGGACCGCCGGATGGAGGGCCAGCGCCAGCAGCACCGCGGCGGGGATTGTCAGCGGCCGCGGCCATCGCAGCAGGAGTGTCCGGGCGGGGTTGGTCGTGAGGCTGAAGGTCAGGATCAACAACGGCGCGAGGATCACGGCCAACTGGGTGATCAGCGCGAGGACGGCGAAGTCGCGGAACGTCTCCAGCGGCCGGGCCGGCGCGATGTTCATGACGAACCGGAGCATCAGGATCGACACGCCGCAGACCACGGCGGCCGAAGCCGTCGGCGTGGGCCGCCGATCGCGAAACACCTGGCGGAGCCAGAGCCGCAGGTCGAGGCGTTCGCTTTCACGGAAGAGAACCGCCTCGGAGTTGAACTGCTCGACAGCCCAGCGAATCGCCAGCACGCAGCAGCCCAGCGTCACGAGGGTCACGACCGGCAGGTAGCGAAGGGCTTCCCAATAGGACCCTTCGAGCAGCTTTCGCAGGAGCAGAACGATTCCGGTGACGGGAACGAGGCTGTTGCCCAGATCGAGTTCGGCGTTGGGGGTCATCGGCATGATCACCAGGGGCATGGTGATCAGCAGCAGGGGCATCAGGTAATACTGCCCCTCCTTGGTGCTCTTGGCGAACGCGGCCAGGGCAAGGCAGAGGGCGCCGTAGAGCGCGGCCACCGGCACGAGCGCCAGGCCAAGCCAGAGGATGGCTTCCGGCGGGGGGGACGCGAACTGGGGCATTTTCGAAAGCAGCAGCCAGCCGGTCAATCCCATGCTGATCAGGTTCAGTGCCGCCGTGCCCATGCTGAAGAGCATCACCGTGAGCAGCTTGCCGAGGACGATTTCGCTGCGCTCGGCGGGACTGGAGAGCAGGGTTTCGAGGGTGCCCCGCTCTTTCTCTCCGGCGCAGAGGTCGATCGCCGGGTAGAACGCGCCGGTCATCGCCCAAAGCAGGAGCACGACCGGCAGGGCCTTCGACCAGATGGCGGCGCCCTTGAACTTGGTCTGGCCGGCCACGTCCGCCGTGCCGACGGCGACCGGCCGGGCGGCTTGGGCCGGAACGCCCGCCGCCTTCAGGTTGGTTTCTCCGACGGCCTTGATCCAGTTCTCGATCACCGGATAGAGCCGCCCGAAAGCGATCTGCGACTTCTCGTTCGCCGTGGAATAGATGATCTCGGGGCGGACCTCCAGGCTCGGGGCCTCCTCGCCGGCCTCGATCGCCCGCCGATACTCCGTGAGCCTGTCGGGCAATTCCGTGGGAACGACCATCGCGGCGTCGTAGGCGCCCTGCTCGACCATCGACCGGGCTTTCCGGCGCGGATCGGCGAGCGCCTCGCCCGGCGCCGATGGCTCTTCGCTGAGCACGGTCACCTCCAAGAGGCGGTTCTGATTCGGTTCGCGGAACAGCCGGGGGTCGAATCGCGCGTGTTGGCCCGGCTCGAGCAAGGCCGGCAAGTCCTCGCGGCCGATCAGCCCGCCCACGCCGGTGACCAGCACGCGGCTCGGCTTCTCTTCCATGAACTGGGCCATTTGAAACACGCTCATTCCCAGCAGCGGATAGAGCAACACCGGAAGCACCGCGATCATGAACATCGTCCGCCGGTCGCGCATCTGATCGCGGAGCTCGCGGGCGAGAATCAGCTTGACGTTGGCCCACCTCATCAATTCTCCCCCGCTGGCAGGGGCCCACCGGCCGGCAATTCCTGCTCGCGGAGGTATTGCTCCTCGCGGCGGGAAATCAACTGGTAGAACAGCTCCTCGAGGTCCACCTGGCCGTGCTGCTCGCGGAGCTGGTCCAGCGTCCCTTCGGCGAGAATCCGGGCGCGGTGCATGATCGCGATCCGGTCGCAGAGCCGTTCGGCCTCGCGCATGATATGGGTGGAGAAGACGACGCACTTGCCGTGGTCGCGCAATTCGGCGACGGTGTCGAGCAGTGCCCGGGCGACGAGCACGTCGAGCCCGGCGGTGGCCTCGTCGAAGATCACGATCGGCGGATCGTGGATGATCGCCCTGGCGATCGAGACCTTCTGCTTCATGCCGGTCGACATTTTGGCGCCGAGCCGGTCGCGGATGTCGTTCATTTTGAGCCTGGCGAAGAGGCGTTCCATCCGTTCGGCCAGTTCATCCTCGGGCATACCGTGGAGCCGCCCGAAGTATTCGACCATCTCCCAGGCGGTCATGCGGTCGTAGACGGCGGTGTTGGCCGACATGAAACCGATCTGGCGGCGGACCATCGAGGGCTGTGCGACGACGTCGTAGCCGTTCAGCGTGGCCGTGCCGGCGGTCGGCTGGAGCACGGTGCTGAGAATCCGCAGCGTGGTGGTCTTTCCGGCGCCGTTGGGGCCGAGCAGGCCGTAGATCTGGCCGGGACTTGCGTCGAAGTCGATGGCGTCGATGGCGACGAATTTGCCTCGCTGGAGGTCCTGATAGTGTTTCGTCAGTCCACGCGCGTGAATCATCGTCATCCCAGCCCGCAAGGCGCCATCACGCCGACAGGTCTTTACACACCACGTTGCGGATGCTCCGCGCGGACGGCAACACCCATCCAAAGCCCTTATGGTAGCCTACCTTACGTTTTCTCAACAGTCCTCCGGCGCCAGATTGTAAAAGACGTCGCGCCGCCGAGGTTGGTAGCCGGCCGAAGCGATGGCGCGGCGAATCTGATCCTCGCTGGCGTGGAACCGCGTGCCGGCGGCGGCCACGACGTTTTCCTCGATCATCAGGCTTCCCATGTCGTTGGCGCCGAACCGCAACGCCATCTGCCCAATCGTCAATCCCTGCGTGACCCAACTGGCCTGCAAATTTGGAAAATTGTCGAGGTAGAGGCGCGCCACGGCCAGCATCTTCAGGTATTCCCAGGAGCCGGCCTTGGGGCGGCCGGCCAGGGGCGTATTGCCCGGCTGAAACGTCCAGCAGATGAAGGCGGTGAAGCCGCCCGTCTCGTCCTGGAGCCGGCGGAGGCGCTCGAGGTGCTCGATCCGTTCGGCAAGCGTCTCGACGTGGCCGAACATCATCGTGGCCGAACCGCGGCCGCCGAGGCGGTGCCAGCAGCGGCAGACCTCGAGCCATTGGTCGGCCGAGACCTTCGCGGGGCTGAGCAGATTGCGAACGCGCTGGGCGAGAATCTCCGCGCCGCCGCCGGGCAAGCTGCCCAGCCCGGCCGCGCGAAGCCGCTCGAGGACCCGCGCAACCGGCAAATCCGAGACCCGGGCGATGTGATGAATCTCTGTCGGGCTGAAACCATGAACGTTGATGGAGGGAAACCGGCGGCGGATGTCGCCGACGAGCTGTTCGTACCACTCGATGGCAAGCTCGGGGTGCATCCCACCCTGGAGCAGAATCTGATCGCCGCCCAGCGCGAGCGTCTCCTCGATCTTGCGGTACAGCTCATCGCGGCCGAGGACATAGCCGGCCGGGTCGCCCGGCTTGCGGTGAAACGCGCAGAAACGGCACCCGCTCACGCAGATGTTCGTGTAGTTGATGTTGCGATCGATGTTGTAGGTGCGGATCGGCTGGGGGTGTTTCTTGCGAGCCACCGCGTCGGCCGCGCGGCCAAGCGCCGCCAGGTCATGCGACGCGAGCAGGCGGAGCCCGGCGGCGGCGTTCAACCGCTCCCCTTCAAGGGTTCGGGTTAAAAGACTCTCAATCGGCGAATTCAAGTCTCGAATCCTCCGGCGCCAGACCGTGGCCGATGGCAAGGTCGGCAAATCGTTCGAGCCCCTGGCGCTGCCGCGGGCCGAGATGGAAAACCAGCGCGTCGCGGAGATACTCAATGCATTCGGCCTCCGCCAGATCGAGTTCGGCCGACGAGCGGCGGGCGATTTGGCTCAGCCTCGCAAGCCCGCGATCGCGCGCGCTGCCCAGCGGCAAGCCGAGACCGGCCACCTCCGCGGCCGGCCGGGCCGTCCACATGGCGAACACGAAGGGCAAACCGGTCCACGCGCGCCACTCGTCGCCCAGGTCCCAGACGAACTCGTACGGCCCGCCGAGCGGCCCCATGGCGCGATCGCCAATCACGACGACGGCGTCGGCCGGCGACTCCTCGGCCATTGACTCGAGCCCGAGGGGTTGCAGCGACGGCTCGATGCCGAACCGCTCCTTGAGCAGAATTCGGGCCAGCGCCGCGCTGGTTCTCGAACCTTCGTCCAGCGCTAGCGTGGCGATCTTCCGGGGAGCGACGCGGCCGACCATCTTGACGCTCCGCACCGGGCCGTCGCAGGAGACGCAGGCATCCGACACGACCCGCACCCCCGGCAAGCGGAGCGTCTCGATCGAGGGGATCAGGGCCACGTCGAACCGCCCGCCGGCCAGCCCGTCGGCCAGTCGGCTGGGATAATCCACGGTGATCTCAGCCTCCGGCAACACGTCCGGCAGGCATTCAATCAGGGGCTTCGAGTTCAGGTAGCGAACGGCTCCAATTCTTAGCTTCTCGCCCACGATTGCCACACCAGCGCCTCTTACTGCGAAATCGATCGGCCGAGAGGGGGCAGTCGGCCGCGGACAAACCACTGATTATAACGCACAAGGCGCCGGTCGCGCCAGGGGCAGTCTGCGTATCGCGGGATTCCTTCCGTATGCCAGGTAGCACGGAATTTGCTCCGTTTCAGGCAAGATTCGAGGTTCAATTCCCAACGACCCGAACGGGCAAGACTGGGCCGCTCGCCGGGAGCACCGAACCGGCGGAACTCGGGTCTTGAACCTGGGATTTTAAGCCTTGCCCCGTTTTACTCGGGATCGCGAGCGCAACCGGCTATCTGGGAGTGGTTTACGGATACAGGAGCGGCGCCGGGCCATTTCGCGCGCGCCGGCGGCCGGCGTCGCGCCGGTCCGCAAGCTAGGCTTTCTTTGGGACGCCCTGGCAAGAACCACCGGCTGAAGACCTGAGGACACAAATGGCTGCATTCGCCGATCAAAACCTCTTGGCGCGGCTCGCCCGCGGCCACGCCGACGGCGACGATCCCTTCCAGGCATTGCTGGCATCGGAGCCGGATCACGATGAACCGATCAAGGCCGCAGCCGCGGCCGAACCGCTCGACGCGCTGCTGTCGCAAATCGGTCGTTTAGCCGGATCGGCGGCAGGCGCCGAGTCGGCCGAAACGGCCGAGCCAGCCGACGATTTCCTTCCGATCGAGCCGAGGTCGTTCCGGCACGCCCAGCTCACCGATTCGGCCGTCGAAGCCCTGATCCTGAAATACCTGCTCGCTCGGGGCGACGCCTCGGGGCGCGACATCGCCGAGCAAATCCGGCTGCCGTTCGTGCTGGTCGACGAACTCTTGCGGCAGTTGAAGATCGATCAGTTGGTGGTCCACCGGGGCTCGGCGCCGATGAACGACTACCAGTACCAGCTCAGCGATCTGGGGCGCGAGCGCGCGCGCCGCTACTTCGAGCAGTGCAGCTACTTCGGTTCGGCGCCGGTGGCGCTTTCCGACTACGTTGCCGGAGTCAGGGCCCAGTCGCTGGCCGGCCAGCACCCGACCGCCGAGGCGCTGCACGCGGCCTTCGCCGATCTCCTCTTGAACAAGCGGATGCTCGACCGGCTCGGGCCGGCGGTCAATTCGGGCAGGGGGCTGTTCCTGTTTGGCCCGCCGGGCAACGGCAAGACGAGCATCGCGGAACGCGTGACCGCGGCTTTTGGCCAGCATATCTGGATTCCCCGGGCGATCGGGATCGACGGCGAGATCATCCGGCTCTACGATCCGGTCAACCACGAGGAGGCCCCGGTGGCTGAAAACAGCGGATACCTCGACCACCGCAAGATCGACAAGCGCTGGGTTCGCATTCGCCGGCCGACGATCATTGCCGGCGGCGAGCTGACGATGTCGGCCCTGGAGGTGACGATCAACACGTCGACGGGGATCAGCGAAGCTCCGCTGCAAATGAAGAGCAACTGCGGAACGCTGGTGATCGACGACTTCGGCCGCCAGCGAATGCCGGTCGACGAGCTGCTGAACCGGTGGATCGTGCCGCTGGAAAAGCGGTTTGACTTCCTCAGCCTGCCGAACGGCAAGAAGATCAGCGTGCCCTTCGATCAACTGATCATCTTCTCGACGAACCTCGAGCCGCGCGACCTGGTCGACGAGGCGTTTCTTCGCCGGATTCCCTACAAGATCGAGGCGATCGATCCGAGCGAAGACGAATTCCGCCAGTTGTTCCGCATCCTCGCGCCGAAAATGGAGCTGGAGCACAGCGAAGCGGCGGTGGACTACCTGATCGAAAGCCATTACAGGGCGCTCGACCGGCCTTTCCGGTTCTGCCATCCGCGCGACCTGCTGTTGCAGGTCTATAACTACTGCACCTACCAGAAGACCGCGATGGTGGTCACTCCGGAGCTTTTCGACCTGGCGTGCGAGAACTATTTCTCGGTGATGTAGCGGGCGGCGGCGCGGAAGGGGCGGCGCGATCGCATAAAAAAAGATGGGGTGGAAGTGGAAGCGCCGACCGCTTCCGCTCCCCGCGACGGCTCGGTCAGAGCCGGTCGCCCCATCCCTATCGAGAAAACTGTCCGCCGCGGGAGATATCCTCCCGCGGCGGGTCATTTCCTGCCAGCGATCCGGTTGAAGAAGAATCGTCGGTGCGCCGCGGCGATCAGACGAGTTCTTTCTTCGATCCGATCAGGGTGCGAAGCCGCTCGGCCAGCAAGGCGGCGTCAAACGGCTTCTTGAACGTTTCGTTGATGCTGGAGCGATCGAAGCTCGTCGAGCTCCCGTCGTCGGGCAGCAACGCGATGAGAATGACTTCGGCGAACTCGGCGTTGCGGCGCAGGTTCTGGCA
>JAMOAF010000861.1 GCA_023621895.1 Planctomycetota bacterium | reverse complement strand
GAAACGAATTTGGCAAGATGAACGGGCTTTTGTCTCCTCGACCGATCTGATCTTCATCGCCACGATCGTCGGCCTCGGGACGATCGTCGGGCTGGCCGCCTTCCGCGACCAGGTTGTGCAGGAGTTCGGCGATCTGGCCACCGCGATCGGCCGGCTGAACCAGAGCTACGCCTACCGGGGAGACGGCAACAAACTTAACGGCGACTGCTACGTGGCCGGCAGCAGCTACACCGACACGCCGGATTTCTGCGAAGTCGAAGACAGGCCGGCGGGCGGAATCCTCGTGACCGTCGCCCCGCTTCCTGAAGGCACATAGCCCGGCCCCATACGGCCACAAGGAAAGCGGCGGCAGGGCGGCGAGTTTTCACGGAAATAGCCCGTTTTCAGCCTTGAAACCGGCTTGCGAGCAAGCGACCAACGAGATGTGTGAGGCGAGTGATGAAAAAGGCCTGGCTCAAGTTGTGGCACGACCAGAGCGGTTCGATCCCCGCGCTGTCGTGGATATTCCTTGTCACGATCATTGTGATCGGTGCGATCGTCGGGCTGGTCACTCTGCGGGACCAACTCGTTCAGGAATACGGCGATCTTGCCGTGGCCCTCGACAGTCTCGACCAGTCGTGGCGAGTCAACGAGTGGTGGGGCAGGGGCGTGGTTGAATTCGTCGATGAACCGAGCTTCGAGCAGCCCGCCGACCCCGCCGGCGAGGAGCCCGCCGGCTTGAGCGTGCGCGAAGAGCCGATCGCCGAGGGTGACGAGCTTCTACAAGTCACCCCGTAGCACGCGTTTCTAAATCGGCCTGCGTGATTCGTGGAAAAGCGGCTGCTATTCAGATAGCCGCGTGGGCGTGCCCCGCGCTTCGTTACGTACGGGTTGTGCCGCAGCGCAGGCGCGCCGCGCTCCAAGCCCACGCGGCTATCATGCTCTCATAAATTCCTCCCGGAATCACGCAAGCTCATTTAGCCTGTCGCCGATCACAAACACGCTGACCGCAAGAAGCTTCGACGGGCCTGGAGACCCGTCCTACGGCCCGTCGTCCTTTCGTAGCACGGGTCTCCCGGCCCGTCAGCATCTCTATACACCTCGTAACACCGGACGGACTGGCTGCCGGTCTTGTTCCAGTCTCGAAAGCCTGCGTAAACCGGTGTGTGTCGCGTCCCTGGGTGGAACGATACTGGGATCTTTGGGGCCTACACCGGTTCGGAACGCAGATTAACCACCACAAACGCCCCCATCCGGCTCGCCCGAATGGAGCGCAAGGTTGACGGCTAACACCCCCCGCCGCGCCCACAAGCCACTGCGCTCGCCCCCATCCGGCTCGCCCGGATGGAGCGCAAGGTTGACGGCTAACGCTCCCCGCCGCGCCCACAAGCCACTGCGCTCGCCCCCATCCGGCTCGCCCGGATGGAGCGCAAGGTTGACGGCTAACGCCCGCCGCCGCGGCCACAAGCCACTGCGCTCCGCCGCCATCCGGGCGAGCCGGGGCGTTTGGGTCTACCGTTAAGCGGGCAAAGGTGCATTTGCGTGGCGTCCAGACAACGCCACGTTTCCTTCAGGCATCGTGAGCGCTCCCAACAGTTAACGGTTGGAGGGAAAGTGCCAGTCGTGATGCGCGCCGCCCCCCGAGCCAGACCTGCCGGCAGAAGCCAGCGCCGCCGGCCACCCAGTGACCGAGCCGCGGGAATGGCGCCCGTCAAGCGCAAAACCCCTCAAGCCCGCGCTCGCCTGGCGATTTTTTTGGCGATTGGCGCACGGAATGCATGACCGCCTTAACCGGGGAGTCTCTCAGACTTCTCGCCGATCCGCGCTCGAAGGCCAAGAGTGCAGATCAAAAACGACGTTTGTGTTTTCTGTTCAACCACGTTTGGAGAAGGAGTAGCTATGAGAATGCTGCACCGAATCTGGAAGGACGAGGCCGGTTTCGTCGTTTCGACGGAACTGATCCTGATCGCCACGATCCTGGTGATCGGCCTGATCGTCGGACTCGCGACAGTCCGTGATCAAGTTGTCCAAGAACTCGGCGACCTCGCCACGGCCATCGGGAATGTGAATCAGTCGTACTGGTACAACGGCGTGACTGGTTGCACCGCGGCCACCGCTGGGTCGATGTTCGAAGACAACACGGACTTTTGCGACAACCGAGGGCTCGACCCGGCCGATGCGGAGCCGTCGGGCATCAGCGTCCGGCTTGCTCCGGCACTCGAGTCGGAGGCGTTCAGGGGCTAGTCCTGAGTTGCAGCCAGCGATTTGCCCGCGGGGTTTCGGCAGGTCGACCCCGTTTGGCTTGTCGGCCCCCGCTGGGCAAAATCGCGAGCCTGCGAGAACACAGACTCGTGGGAAACAAATGCAGTGATCCGGCTTGACTCAAACCAAATCACTTCGAGCTTTGAAATGAACCCTTTAAGCATCGTCTTCATCTTGATCGTGGCGGCCTTTGTTACGGCGGCGGCCATCAGCGACTTGCAGACCCGCAAGCTGCCGAACTGGCTGACGGTCCCGGCCTTCGCGGCAGCCGTTATTGCCCACACCGTGGTCAACGGCCTGTCCGGGTTGGGATTCGCGCTGTTGGGTTTTGCCACGGGCTTCGGCATTCTGCTGATTTTGTGGTTGGTCGGCGGAGGCGGAGGTGGAGACGTGAAGCTGATGGGGGCCCTCGGGGCCTGGTTGGGATCGAGCCTGACGATTGCCGTTTTCCTGACAAGCACCGCATTGGCTGTGGTCGCGACCGCGGCCGTCCTGTTGGCCGGCATGCTGAGCCGGGGCTATTGGCATGTCCATCGGCGTTACTTCGCCGCGCGCTCAGCCGGCCGGCCCAGCAAGAAGATGCAGACCGCCAAGGCCGAGGAGGCCCGGCGTGAAAGTCAGATCAAGCGCCGCGTGATGCCCTACGCGGTGCCCGTGGCTATCGGAACGTGGATCGTGCTGGCGATTGCATCGACGGCCAGCGATCTGCCCTGGTAGCCTCTTGTGAAAAGCGATCGATCGGAAAACCAGATTTTTGTTGCGACCGGTGAGTTTCAAGCGAACGGAGCGTCGAGCACCGGTGTTTCGAGAAGATCGGGGTAGGAAGCAAACACCGGAGAGCGGCTTTCGAATTCACAGACACGCTGAGAGGAATCGGTCGAGGAGCAACGAACCATGAAAATCAGTTCTGGCACTTTAGTCCTGGGAATTTTCGCCGTCCTTTTCGGCCTCGTCGGGGCTTATGCGGCGAAACAGTATCTTGCCGAGAAGCCGGCGCCGCAAGCAGCGCCGGTGGCGGTGGAAGCGGAGAAGCTCACCAACGTGCCGATGGCCAGCATCGACTTGCCGGCCGGCCGCACGATCGCCTTCGGCGACATCATGACCGTCCCGATGACAGAGAAGAAGATGCGCGACCTGCCGCCGGGAAGCATGCTGAATGCCAAGCAAGTGATCGGCCGGACACTGCGGACGGCCGTTACGAAATGGTCGCCCTTCTCGGCCGAGGGCTTGTATCCGGAAGGCACCGGCCCGAGCGTTGCCGAGCGGCTCGTGCCCGGCTACCGAGCCGTGAGTGTTCCGCTGGAGAATTCCGAGGCGGAGATGTCGCTGCTGACGCCGGGTGCAATGGTCGACGTGGTCTTCCGGACGTTTCCCGCCAAGAACGCCGGTCTGCCCGAAACCACGGTGACGCTGCTGGAGAACGTCGAGGTATTGGCGATCGGCGAGACGATCTTTCCCGGCGGAAAGACGGCGGCGCCGAGCGCGGGGCGCCGCGAAAACACGTCGGTGACACTCGCCTGCACGCCGCACCAGGCCAGCGCGCTAAAGGTGGTCGAGGGCCGCGGCTCGCTCTCGCTGGTGCTGCGCGGACCGCAAGACAACCAACTTGTCGGGCATTCCCCCCCGCGAACGCTCGAGTCGCTGCTGGCGCTGCCGGAGAGACAGCCGGCGGTCACCACGCAGATTTACCGGCGCGGCCGCCTGACGACGTCCGTTTTCGAAGAGGGTCGCCAGGTGTTCACGTCCGAGAGTTTCGGCGGACTGCCGGTTGCCGCGGAGAGGCCTGCTCAGCCGGCGGTGACGCCCGTTTCCTATAGCAACACGGCCGCTCATGGGGCGACCGTCGCATCTTCTGCCGCTGCCGCGTCGCAGAAGCCCTGCGGCTGCGGAGACAAATGAGGCTTCCGAGAAGAGGCTGCCCCGAGCGGAGGGCAACGGCGCTCCGGCGGACAGCGGAAGACCGTTCGTAACACGTTAGATGCTGGGTCAAACGATGATTTCTCAACTCTTAAAACGTCGGCCCGTCGCAGAAGCTGTAGTCAACCCCACCGAGTTGGAGTTCCAACGGCTGAAGACGGCGATCCATGAGGAGCTCGTCGAGACGCTCGACCTTTCCGTCGTCGAACAGATCGACGAGGAGCTGCTTGGAGCGGAAATCCGCCGCCTGGCCGAGGATATCTGCCGCGGTGTCCGCAAGCAGCTCAGCGAGGCCGGCCACCAGCGGATGCTCGACGAGCTGATGGAAGAAATCTTCGGCCTCGGGCCGCTCGAGAAGCTGATGGCCGACTCCACGGTCAGCGACATTCTCGTCAACGGGCCGCACGAGGTGTTCGTCGAACGTCGCGGCCGGCTGGAGCGGACGGAGGTCGTCTTCGCGGATCAGCAGCACTTGATGCGGATCATTCAGCGGATCGTTTCGCGGGTGGGCCGGCGGGTGGATGAAGTCAGCCCGATGGTCGACGCACGGCTGCCCGACGGCTCGCGCATCAATGCCGTGGTGCCGCCACTGGCCCTGGGCGGCCCCAAGCTTTCCATCCGCCGGTTCGGCGTCAGGCCCTTGTCGGCCGAGGACCTCCAGGAAAACGGATCGGCGCGCGAGGAGATGCTCGACTTCCTCGCGGCGGCCGTCCAAGCCCGGGTCAGTTGCCTGATCTCCGGCGGGGCCGGCGCCGGCAAGACGACGCTCCTGGACGCCCTCTCGGCCTTTATTCCCGAGAACGAGCGGCTGATCACGATCGAGGATTCAGCGGAACTGATCCTCTGCCATCCCCACGTGATCCGCTTGGAGACGCGCGAGCCGAACGTGGAAGGCAGCGGCGAGGCGACGCAGCGCGACCTGGTCCGGAACAGCCTCCGCATGAGGCCCGATCGGATCATCATCGGCGAAGTTCGCGGCGCGGAAGCGCTCGACATGCTCCAGGCGATGAACACGGGGCACGAAGGATCGCTGACGACGATCCATGCCAACGACACGCGCGACGCCCTTTCCCGTTTGGAAATGATGATCGCGATGACCGGTTTTGAACTACCCGTCCCCGTGATGCGGCAGTACATCGCCTCCGGCATCCGCCTGGTCGTTCACCTGGCGCGTCTCAAGGGCGGCGTGCGGCGGATCACGAGGATTTCGGAGATTGCCGGCTGCGCCGATGGAAACTACCGGATTGAGGACATCTTCGGATTCCGGCAGACCAGCGTCGACGCCGAAGGGAACGCCCGCGGCGAGTTTTACACGGCCGGTTACCGTCCGCAGTGCATGCAGCAGATCGAGGCGGCGGGAATCTCGCTCCCGGCCAACCTGTTCGAGGCCAAAAGCGTACACGTATGATTCTGGTTTTCCGCTCCCGTGGGCCGGGGCGGGGACACACCCCGCCCCGCCGCGGGAAGCGTTGAAGGATGATTCCGACTGAGGGCGCGCCCTATTCGTTCCTGAGAGCCAGACTCGAACACCGTCGAAAGGAGACCAGATCGTGGGTGGTCAAGTCATCGCGTTAATCCTGTTTCTCGGCCTGGCTACGGCGGTGGCCGCCGTGGGCATGTTCGCCCGCGATCTGGCCGTGATCCTCTCGGGCGCTCGCCCAAGCGCCCGCGCGGCCGCCCAACCGGTGAGACTCCGCCGGCTCAAACGGCTCGCCGTGGAAACGGAGCCGGGCGGGATGCTCACCCGCTTCGATCGCTGGTTCAGCCGGCTCGTCCAGGAGACGGGCTGGAGTTGGACGCCGATGGCCGGCGCCCTGTTGGTGGGTTTCGGCTGTCTCGCCTGCGGCGGACCGATGTTCCTCTGGACCGATAACCCGATCGCGGCCGGCGTCGCCGGCCTGATCGGCGCGGCGGTCGCGATTGCCGTGCTCGTCGTCCGGCGAATCCGGCGGATCGGCCTCTTGCAGCGGCAGTTTCCCGGCGTCCTCGAATTCATCGCCCGGAATCTCCGCGCCGGTCACAGCCTTGACGAGGCGATTGAACTGGTTGCCCAAGATGGACCCAAGCCGCTGGCGGCGGAGTTTCAGCTCTGCTCGCGGCAACTAGCGCTGGGGCTTGGCGTCCCCGGGGCCGTGCGATTGCTCGCCGATCGAGTCCGGCTGGTCGACATGAAGATCTTCGCCACCCTGCTGACCATCCATCGCGGGGCCGGCGGCAACGTCGCCGAGGTCCTCGAGCGCTTCGCCTACTCCATCCGCGAAAGGATGAGCTATCGCCGGCAGTTGCGGGCGATCACCAGCGCCGGGCGGATGTCGGCGTTTTTCGTGGCCGGTCTCGCGCCAATCCTGTTCCTCTATATGTACGTGTTCCACACCGAATACATTCAGGAGATGCTCGCCTCGCCGTTCGGCCAGACACTGCTCTTGGCCGCGGTGGTCCTGGAGGTGATTGGGCTGGTCTGGACCCTGCGACTGATGAAACCGGTGTACTGACACCCGGCGAATCGCGGCCGCGGTTGGCCGCGAGAAAAGCAAAATCCCAACAAGACAGAAAACCAGGCCACTGAACTCGGAGTTGCCGCCATGATGCTTCCGGTCTATGTGTTCCTCGCCGTTTCGCTGCTCTTTTTCGGCGCGGGAATGTTGATGGCCCGCACCGGCAGATCGGATCAGGCCAGAGTATTCGCGGCCGGGCAGCGGCGGCCGATGATCTTCGGCCCCCTGACGCCCGCCCTCGGCGCCTTGCTGCCCCTCGGAGCAAAAACCCGGAAACGCCTCGCCCTGGAACTCTGCCAGGCCGGTTACTACCATCATCAAGCGCCCGCGGAATACCTGGCCCTGCGAAATGTCCTGGTGATCGGCTGGGTGATCCTGATCGCGACCCTGATCGTCGTGGCCTCGCAACCGGGAGAGCCGCTCGACTTGCGCCTGCTGATCGCCGGGCTGGTGGGGATGATCGTGCTCTATGCGGTTCCGCGGCTCGTTCTGAGCAGTCGGGCCAAGGCCCGGGTCGGCCGCATCGAGGCCGCGCTGCCCGACGGCCTCGACATGATCAGCATGTGCATGACCGGGGGCCTGTCCTTTGGCCAGGCCCTGTCGCGGGTTGGCGGCGAATTGGCCGGCACTTATCCCGACCTGGCCTGCGAACTGCGGATCGTCAGCCATCAAGCCGACTCCGGATCGCTCGGCAAAGCGATGCGCGGGTTTGCCCAGCGCGTCGACACGCCCGAGGTGCAGACGCTTTCCTCGCTGATCGGGCAGACCGAACGGCAGGGGGGTGCGGTGGCGTCCGCATTTCAGGATTTCGCCATGGACGTGCGAAGGCAACGCCGCCAACTCGCCGAGGAGAAGGGCAACCGCACGTCGATCCACATGCTCTTCCCGCTCATCCTCTGCCTGGCGCCGCCGGTCTATCTCCTGCTCCTGACGCCGGCGGCCATCGAGTTGCGGAATTTCGTGATGGAAGAAAATGGCCCTGGCGGAATCCTCTCGCCAATCGACGCGACCGAGACGCTGCGGAATCCCATGCGCTCCCCGCTGGAACCTCAGGAAGCGGTCAATGATCTGACCCGCTGGTAGGGTGGGCATGGGGTGGTAAAAAGTCCAACTATCAGCAATCAGTTGTGTTTCCTGGTTTTGTTCCGGCGTTCTTGGCCAGGGGACACCGCTGGCTGGTGCGTCGGGACGGATGTTTGGAGCAGGGCATTCTTCACGCCGAAGGCGTAAGCAGAGAACAATCATGCTTCTGGAACAAGACTGGCAACCAGTCCGTCCTCCGGTTTTTGCGCACCCCAGGGTGGGCATTCCTGCCCATCTCAGCGGGTTGCTTTCGACGGGCAAGAATGCCCATCTCAGTGGGTTGCTTTCGACGGGCAAGAATGCCCATCCTACCGATGATAGCGCTCCATGCTAGGCCTGTTCCGAGAGAATTCAATCATTTTTTTCCGATTTTCTTGAATTCCGGCTGTCAGGAACGCCGCTTCGCCGGTTGATAGGTTAATAGAGGGGCAAGATCCGCCCGGGATGCCCGGCGCTTCGCAGCCCTTCTGCCGGAACACCCCGCCGCCAGTCCCGTTTCATTCCCTCCCCGGCGGCGGGTAGCGCAAGAAGTCAGACTTCATACGGCTCACACTGGGCCAACGTCTCTTTCAAGGAGCAGACTGTGAGAGGCAGATTCACGTTTCTTGCGATCCTCGCGATCGCCGCGGCGCTGTTTGCCGCCGACCAGTCCCTGGCGGCGGTGGCCACGGGGCCTGCTAACTATTTCAACTTGAGCGATAGCTACTCCCTGTTTAGCGGCCAAGGCGCGATTCCTCATCAGATCACCGGCGCCCGGGACACAACTTCCGCGCCGATTAAGGACGTTATCTACACGTTCTGCCTCCAGGCAGACGTGCACCTCAAGTTCGACGGCCAACAGGCGTACGTCGAGTCGTACGATACCGTCACCCAAGGCGGAATGGGAGACTACTACCTGACCGGCTACGCGGCTTGGCTGTACACGAAGGCGCTCGATGCCATCGGCGCCGGACCGTACGACT
>JAMOAF010000512.1 GCA_023621895.1 Planctomycetota bacterium | reverse complement strand
ACAGGATCGCCCCGATCGACGATTCGAGACGCCTTGGCGCTCCCCGCTCACGCCACGATGCCGCGGATGTCGATCAGGTGCATCTGGCGGCCCTCGTCTTCGTGGGGCGCGTCGATGCAGACGCACCGGGCGCTGTTGCTCAGCCGCGGGTGCGTGTCGACGCGCCACTCGCCGCTGTACGCCGGTGGTAGATGGAAATCGCCCAGGTCGATCCGCCGGCCGCTGGGCACGTGGTAGAGGTGCGGCGTTTGCAGCCGCTCTTTCCCCTTCGGATAAGTGTCGTTCAGAATCCACTCCTTGCCCGGCAGATAGCTCAGATGGCCGCCGGAGTCGAGCACGCTGCGGCCGATCTGCTCGACGCGCCCGCCTTCGCGGTCTTCGAACAGGAAGTTGCCCCAGTTCTCCTCGCCCAGCCAGTGCCGCGACTGCGCCAGAATGTGCCCCGGATCGCGCCAGATGAAGTGCGAGGCGTAGCCGTTGGGAATCACGATCCGCACGTCGCTGCCGTCGGGCCGGGCCGTGAGCAGCCGGGTGAGTCGGCGCCCGTCGGGATAACGCCAGCGATGCAGCGCGATGAATCGCGATCCGTCCGGGCTGAACAGCAGGTGATTGAAGTAATGCTTCACGGCCGGATCGTTCTCGGGAATCTTCCCCATCCTGGCGATCTCGGCCACGGAGAGGATCAGCCGCGATCGGCCGGTCTCCAGATCGACGTGCTCGATGCCCGAGTCTTCCGGCGCCAGTTGGTCCGCCCGCGGGTCCTCCAAACCGGCGTAGCCGTAGCCGGGCCGGACGCTGGCGATGCGGCGAAAATCCGCCGTGACCGCCGATTTGCCGTCGGGGCTGACCGAATAGACCGGGTGGGGAATCGTCCGGCGCTCGCCCGTGGCAACGTCGAGAATGTGGCAGACGAAACGACCGTCTCGGCGGTCGTTCCAGAGGACTTTCTTCTCGGCACCGGGAACCCACTGGAGCATGCAGCCCTGCTGCCAGTTCCAGGCGACGCTCTCGCCAAGATCGATCCAGCGATCGTTCTCCTCCAGGTCGACCATGCCGATCCGGATCACATCGTCTGGCGCCGGGGAGCGATGTTCGAAGGAGACTTCCATGCCCAGAACGTAGCGGTCCGTCGGATCGAACTGGAGCTTGTCGTAGTAGCCGAACCAGTGGTGGCGCGGTCCGCGGGTGATCACGCGCGTGGGAGGCAAGGGGCGACTGTCCCCTGCCCGGGACCATCGCCCCGCGGCCGCCAAGGCGAGTCCGGCAAGACCGCAACGGAGAAATTCGCGCCGGCCGGTCCTCGCCGCCGCGCCGAGAGAAGATTCGGTGCCGTTCATGATGTTGCTCCGTGAAAGGGGCGTGATGGGCGACCGTGGAGAACTCTCCGGCATTCTACAAGGCGTGACAGCCGCCGGAAATATGTGCCGCCACGCACGGCCCGTCGCCCTTGCGTGTTGGCTTGCTCAGGAACGCGGTGCCATCCATAAGCCACGGAAGGGTTGCGGGCGTTTCTTGGGGCGCGTCTTGTGGCGCCTCTGGGCCATCTGGCCGCGGATCGGTATGTGTTGCCTTGTGCCCCCAAAGAAGAAATGGTTCTCGCCAGCCGCTTGAACCTCGGCGTCCTTGTGGAATTCGGGGGTTGGGGTCGCCTTTACGGGCGCCTCTTCCTCGCCCGTCGGGGCGGGTGTCTCGGGGCCGGGAATGCTGATCAGCACGTGGTGCTTGCCGGCTATTGCACCTGGACGGCCATCGTTGAACGTGAGTTCAAAACGCCCGTCCGCGCCCGTCTTCCCCGACGACGGCGCCCCACCTTGAGGCATAAACATGACGTCGGCTCCAGTCACCGGCTGGCCGCCTTGCACTACTTTTCCCGTGACGGGCACCAAGGGGACGCCTCCTCCGCCCTCTCCGCAACCGCCAATCAACACGACGGAGATAAGGACCGCTGCGCAAATGCACCCGGCTCGGAGAAGTCTAGCGTAACACTGAGCATTTCTCATCAACACCCTCTCTTGTTTCTAGAGATGACACCCGCGCCGGCGGCAGCCACATGCGCAG
>JAMOAF010000271.1 GCA_023621895.1 Planctomycetota bacterium | reverse complement strand
GTCCTTCTGGAGTTGTTCGATCATCCGGTTCATCGCCGGCAGCGGCTGGCGGACGATCTTCGGATCGGAGGCCGGCCCTTCCACGTGGATCACCACGATCTGGTCGCCCGCATTTCCAAGCAACTCCCGCAAGACGGGCAAGTTCCGGTCGCCGCGTCCGAGCCGCGTCCCGAACGTCAGGTTCAGATTGCGGTTGAAGTCCATTTCCCCGGCGCCTTCGAGGCTGATCGCGTCGCCTTTGAAGTTGATCCGCGTCAAGTAGATGTGATCGCCTTCGATCACGAAATCGATGTCGCTCTCGCTGAACGCGCTCTTGTCCGGCTCGCGGATGCTGAGAATCTTCAGCAGGGAGATCATCAGCGGGAACTTGTAGATATCCGCGTCGCGCAAGCGGATGTTTCCCCGCCCGGCGAGCGAGTTGAGGCTCCGCCCCTGGCCCCAGACCTCGACATTGGCAAAAACCTTCCCCCGCAGGGCCTGCCGGCCGGAGAGCAATTCCTGGGCCGTTCTTGCCAGGTCGGCCTCGGCGAGCCGCCCCATCAAACGGTAACTCGGCACATCGCCCAGGCTCACCGACCCATCGCCAAACACCCGGCCGCCGAAGATCAGGCCGCTCAGCGACCGCTGCCGATCCCCCTCTTGCGGGCTGACCGAAGCACCGAGCAACACCCGCTCGCCGTCGATCCAGATCGGACCGGTGAGCTGCGTGACCTGGATGCCGTTGCAGACCATCGAGTCTACGTCGAGTTCGCCGCGGCACGCGAATCGCGCGCCATCGGATGTGCCCACGAAATGCACGGCGCCGCTCATCTCCTCGAGCTTCGCGCCGCAGTCGATCCTCGCCCGGTGGAAGACTACGTTCGTGTCCCATTTGGCTACCAGCCGGTCGGGCGCGTCCGCGCTGCGGGCCACCTCCACCCGGCCCCGCAAATTGATCGGCCCTTCCGCATTCAGCCGGCCAGCCGCGGACCGGATCCGCGTGGGGAGAATCCGGATCAGCTCGTTGTCCAGCGGCAATTGCTCGACCGCCAGGTCCTCGAAGAAGAGCTTCCAACTCTCATCAGGCAGAAATTCGCAGTGGACCCGCGCCGTCAGCCGCGCCTCGCCGTGCTGGCCGCTGAACCGGTCGATCGCCACCCGCCCGTTGTCATAGACCAGGATCCCCCGCAGCTTCTCGAGGCGATAGGGCAACTGCACCGATTCGATGGACGTCGTGTCCGGGTGGGGAATCGCGCGGAAGCTGACCGACAGCTCCCTTGGCTCGGCGCAGTAGCGAACCGTCAGGTCTTCGATGTCGGCCGTGCCGCGGATTCGCAGCCCGCTCCACAACCGTTGCATGTTCGGATGACCGAGCGCGTCGCGCAACTCCTCCTCCAGGGCGACGTTCGCCGCCCGGAAGCGGAGCAGAAGCTGCTTGCCCTGTTCCCCCTGGCCAAAGCTGCCGCCGCAAAACACGACGCCCGTGCCGTTGGTCGCTCGGAAGTCGCGGAAAGACCACTCGCCGTCGATCATTTCGATCTGGCCGCCGTGCACCTGGAGGGGGTACGGAAAGCGGTCGTAGCGGATCGATCCGCCCAGCACGTTGGCGACCAGGTGCTTGCGCGCCGGGGTGCCCGGCGTCTCGTTCCAGATCCGCAGGTAGAGGCTGACCTTGCCCTGCGCGCGGAGCGACTCGACGACCTCGCGGGGGCCTGGCTCCATCGCCTCGAACAGTTCGTCGCTCAGGTCCAGCTCGCCCGCCCTGACGATCACCTCGCCGGAGGGGGCACCGCCGAATTGGGCGACCGAACCAGAAATCTGCACCAACTGGTTGCCGCTGAAGGCCTCGATCCCGATCGCCAGCACGCCGCTCTGCAACCTCAGATTTCCCCGCGCTCGGTACAGGCGGTAGGGAAACTTGTAGTAGCTGAAGGAAACGTCGACACACTCGATCGTCATGTTCTGCGGGCGCCATTTCTGCCCGTCGAATTCCGCCACGCAGGCCGCAATGTTCACACGTCCGCTAGGCAGGTACTTCGACCAGGTTTCCCTGTAGTCGTCGGGCAGCACGGCCAGCAAATCGCGATTCAGCTCCAGAGACTGCACCTGGACGTCGATCGACTTGCGGCTCGCCGAGTCGAAGCCCCATGTCCGCAGGGAATGGATCGCGAAGGCCGATTGCCCGATGCGGCCGGCGGCGCCCGTCACCGTCAGCCCCTCGTTGTCCACTTGAAAATCGGCCTCCAGCTCGGTGACCGGGCCAGGCAGCCGAGCGTCTTCGATCCGGCCCTCGGCCAGCCGGCCCGAAACTTGAAAGTGGCACGGAAAGCCTCCCTCTGCGCCGCCGGAGACCTTGTATTGAAACGTCACTCGCGACTGGAACCTGCCGGGCAGCCGGCGCCCCTCGAGCCAATCGCTCGGCAGCGACCGCAACGACTCCTGCGTCAACTGGCAACCCTCGACAAGCCCTGAGAGCGACCACCGCCGGGTGTGCGGGTTGATCAGCCCGTGGACCTCGGCCCTGCCGATGTGGTCGCCTTCAAGCGTGCCATCGATCCGCCGGGTGTGGGCGTCCTCTCCGCCGGCCGCCGCGGCATCGGGGTCGGAGAGCGTCAGGTTGACGTTCCTCAGCGCCAGGCTCGACGAGGGATTCTTCGTCGGATCAAAAATCTCGATCGTCGCCCCTTCAATCCGCACCTTTGGCGGGCGTTTGTCGAATCGCGGCAGGGGAAGCAGACGCGCGGCGCTCCAGGTCCCGTCGTGCCGCCGAGTGATCCGCAAGACGGGCCGGCGGATGATGATTTCGTGGACATCCGGGCCGCCCGACAGCAATTCCTGCAAATTGCCCCGGGCCAGGATGCGGATTTCCGGCACGTGGATCAGCTCGGCGCGCGGCCCCTTCGCACCCTTCTCGACAATCACCAGGTCGCGGACGTCGATCCCCTCGTCCTCGATGAACTGGGCCGATCGAACCGACACTTCGAGCTCCGGATAGTGCTCCGAGAGCAACGACTCCATCCGCTGGCGGATCTCCGAGTCGAGCTGGTCGTAAAAATAGGGCACGCCAACGACGACGCCGACCACTCCGATCAGCAGCCCCCATTTGAAGATGCCCCAGCAGAGATTCACCACGCCTCGGACAATGACGACAAACCCTCCTTGGTCAACCGGCCGGGAAGCACCCGACCCACACGCTTACATCCGCCGGCCCATCCCAGGAAAACCGGGCAAGGCGCGAAATCCGACGATCAAGGTCCAGATTGCGGAGTCTGGTGGTCTTGGTCATGGGTCCGGTCTTGCCCACTCTTGGCCATTGGGAATTGAGCCTGGAACCTTGCCTATAACCGGGTGCCAACCACTCCCAATCGCTCGCCCCCGGCGGCTCACCCTGATGATTACGCGGCCGGCGCGCCTCGCGTTCACTGCTTCGCCGCCACGCGCCCCCGGGCCAGCGGGAGTTCCTCGCACACAAACCTAGGCACGATATGGTACTTCCGTCCAAACGCAGAGGTCAAGATGAGATGGCGCAAAGGCCAGGGCCCGAGGGTCTGGGCGCACGTCGGCTTTCACGCGGATTGGTCGGTTTTCAAAAAGGTCAATGGGAGAATCCGTGAACCATATGGCAAACTGGCCGGCACGGGGCAGGCTGGTGAAGGCGGATTCCTCAAGGGGGGACGAGTGCCACCGTGCCCCCCCCAACGCCAAGACACAAGAAAAATTAAATTAGCATCAGTAATCTTGACAAATCCTTGAATTCGGAATATTAATTTACAGAAGTGAGCCGTTTGTAGTCGATTTTGCCCAGCGGCACGCCCTGCCAATCGCCCCCCGAGGAACAGCGGCTTTGGCGGTCACGAGCCGCCGGGTGCGTGCCGGTTTTGATCGTTCTGCGATGGGACCGGCGTGGGGGAATGAGCGGCGCGCGACATCAAGACCAGGGGAACCCGGTGAAAACCCGACCATTGCAGCGTCCCGGGCCATGCGGCCTCTACGATCCGGCCTTCGAGAAGGATAGTTGCGGCGTCGGTTTCGTCGCCCACATCAAGGGGCAGCGAAGCCACCAGGTCGTCCGCGACGCCGACACCGTCTTGAAGAACATGGAGCATCGTGGCGGCTGCGGCTGCGAACCGAACACGGGCGACGGCGCCGGCATGCTCACCGCGCTGCCCCACGAGTTCCTCGCCAAGGTGTCCAAGGCCGACCTGGGCGCCGAGTTGCCCCCCCCGGGCCTATATGCCGCCGGACTGGTCTTTCTCCCCCGCCACCAGGCCGAACGCAACCGATGCAAACGGTGCGTCGAGCGGATCGTCGCCGAAGAGCGGCAGCGGCTGATCGGCTGGCGGCCCGTCCCCACCGACGCCGACCGGGCCGATCTGGGCGAGACTGCCCGGGCCAGCGAACCGGCCATCGAGCAACTCCTGGTCGCCGCCGGCGAGGGGTTCCCGGCCGAGCAGTTCGAACGCAAGCTCTACATCATCCGCAAGCGGGCGAGCCGGCTCCTGCGGGGCGGCACGTCGATGGCCGAGGCGAAGATGTTTTACATCTGCTCGCTCTCCACCAAGCTGATCGTCTACAAGGGAATGCTCACCGCGGGCCAGTTGTGCCGGTACTACGCCGACCTCTGCGATCCCGATTACACCAGCCACCTGGCGATGGTCCACTCGCGGTACAGCACGAACACGTTTCCGAGTTGGGACCGGGCGCAGCCATGCCGGTTCATGAGCCACAACGGCGAGATCAACACGCTCCGGGGCAACCGGAACTGGATGCAGGCTCGCCAGGGCGTCGTCCGCAGCGCGCTGTTCGGCGACGAGCTCGAAAAGACCTTCCCGATCCTCGAACCCGACTGCTCCGACTCGGGCTCCTTCGACAACGCCCTCGAGTTCCTTTTGATGAACGGCCGGACCCTCCAGGAAGCTGTCTTGATGATGATTCCCGAGGCCTGGCAGAACCATGAAAGCATGTCGGAACCGATGCGGGCATTCTACGAGTTCCACTCCAGCCTGATGGAGCCTTGGGACGGCCCGGCGTCGATCGTCTTCACCGACGGCCGCTACATCGGCGCCGTGCTCGACCGCAACGGGCTCCGCCCCAGCCGCTACTACCTGACCACCGACGACCGGGTGATCATGGCCAGCGAGGTCGGAGTGCTGCCGATCAGCCCGCAATCGGTCAAGGAAAAAGGGCGGCTCCAGGCCGGCAAGATATTCCTCATTGACTTTGAACAAGGCAGGATGATCCCCGACGAAGAGCTCAAGTCGCAGTGGGCGCGGAAACGCCCGTACGGCAAGTGGCTCGACGAGCGGCGGATCGAACTGGGCAATCTCGACGCGCGGGGGACCGCTTACGGATTCTCGCCCGAGACGCTCACCGAGCGGATGCTGGCCCACGGCTACACCAACGAGACGATGCAGTTCATGCTCCTGCCGATGGTCCAGCAGAAGCGCGACCCGGTGGGCTCGATGGGCAACGACGCCGCGCTGGCCTGCCTCTCCGATCAGCCGCGGCTCGTCTACGACTACTTCAAACAGCTCTTCGCCCAGGTGACAAACCCTCCGATCGATTCGATCCGCGAAGAGATCATCATGTCGCTGGAGTGCTACATCGGTCCCGAGCGGAACCTCCTGGAGACGACCGCCGAGCACGCCAACCGGATCCGCGTTGCCCATCCGATCCTCACCAACGAGGAGCTGGCGGCGATCAAGCGGATTGACCACCCAGGGTGGAAGACCCGCGTGATTGACATTACCTTTCCGGCAGCCGGGGGCGCCGATGGGCTGACAGGCGCGCTGGACCGCATCTGCCGCGAGGCCGAAGCGGCCATCGACGAAGGCTGCTCGCTCGTTGTCCTTTCCGACCGGAAAATGGACGCGCTTCGGGCGCCCCTGCCGGCCCTGTTGGCCTGCGGCGCGGTCCACCATCACCTCGTGCGGCGGACCAAGCGGACGCGGATCGGCCTGGTGGTCGAGTCCGGCGAAGCCCGCGAAGTTCACCACCACTGCCTGCTGGTGGATTACGGCGCCGACGCCGTCAATCCCTACCTGGCCTTCGAGGCCCTCTGGCAGGCGCGGCGCGACGGGCGGTTGGCGGACGAAGACTGCCCGGACGACGACAAGGCCGTCGAGGCCTACCGCAAGGCCGTCGCCAAGGGAATCCTCAAGGTCATGGGCAAGATGGGGATTTCGACCCTGCAAAGCT
Organism: Planctomycetota bacterium; assembly: GCA_023621895.1. Lineage (GTDB taxonomy): Bacteria > Planctomycetota > Planctomycetia > Pirellulales > Thermoguttaceae > JAAYCB01. Next base: position 5,842 of record JAMOAF010000271.1, on the reverse strand, counting down.
ACAAGGGCGCGCAGATTTTCGAGGCCGTCGGCGTCCACGAGGAAGTCATCCAGCGCTGCTTTACCGGCACGCCCAGCCGAATCCAGGGCGTCGGGTTCAAGATCCTCGCCGAGGAATCGCTCCGCCGCCATGCGGCCGGCTATCCGCGCGACGCGGAACACGAGTCGCTACTGACCAGCCCGGGCGAATTCCACTGGCGGCCCGACGGCGAGCGGCACATCTGGAACCCGGAAACGATCGCCAGCATCCAGACGGCCGTGCGGAACAACCGCTACGAGGCCTACCAGCGGTTCGCCGAGCTTGTCAACCGCGACGCCCGGGTCCGCTGCACGCTCCGCGGCCTGATGCGGCTGAGGGAGGGCGCCCAGGGCGGCCCGATCCCGCTGGAGGAGGTCGAACCGGCCAAGGAAATCGTCAAACGATTCTGCACCGGCGCGATGAGCTTCGGTTCGATCTCCCACGAGGCGCATACCTCGCTCGCCGAAGCAATGAATGCGCTCGGGGGCAAGAGCAACACGGGCGAAGGGGGCGAGGACCCGGCGCGAATCCACCCCCTTGCCGACGGCAGCATGAACCCCCAGCGATCGGCGATCAAGCAGGTGGCCTCGGGGCGATTCGGCGTGACGATCTACTATTTGGCCAACGCCGACGAGCTCCAGATCAAGATGGCCCAGGGCGCCAAGCCGGGCGAAGGGGGCGAACTACCCGGACACAAGGTCGACGAGAACATCGCCCGAATCCGGCATTCGACGCCCGGCGTCGGCCTGATCAGCCCCCCGCCGCACCACGACATCTACTCGATCGAAGACCTGAAGCAACTGATCCATGACCTGAAATGCGCCAATCCCGAGGCACGGGTGAGTGTCAAGCTCGTCGCCGAGATGGGCGTCGGAACGGTCGCGGCGGGCGTGGCCAAGGCCTTCGCCGACCAGATTCTCATCTCCGGCCACGACGGCGGCACCGGCGCCTCCCCCTGGACAAGCATCAAGCACGCCGGACTGCCTTGGGAGCTCGGGCTGGCCGAAACCCACCAGACCCTCGTGCTCAACGATCTGCGCAGCCGCGTCGTGCTCCAGACCGACGGCGGGCTGCGGACCGGCCGCGACGTGGTCATCGCCGCCCTGCTCGGCGCCGAGGAGTTCGGTTTCGCCACCGCCCCGCTGATCGCGCTCGGGTGCATCATGATGCGCAAGTGCCATCTGAACACCTGCCCGGTAGGCGTGGCCACCCAGGACCCCGAACTGCGGAAGAAGTTCGCCGGCAAGCCCGAGCACGTGATCAACTACTTCTTCATGGTCGCTGAAGACGCGCGCCAGATCATGGCACGGCTCGGATTCCGCACAATCGGCGAGATGGTCGGACGCGTCGATCTGCTCGAAATCGACGACTCGATCCGCCATTGGAAGTCCGACGGACTCGACCTGGCCGCGATCCTCGCCCCGGCGCGAAAGAAAAACATCCAGTCCGACGTCGTCTGCACGCGCAAGCAGGATCACCGGTTGCACCTGGCCCTCGATCACAAGCTGATCCGCCAGGCGCAGCCGGCGATCCGGGATGGCAAGCAGGTGCGCCTTCAGTCAGAAATCCGCAATACGAACCTCGCCGTCGGCACCATGCTCAGCCACGAGATTGCCAGGCGTTGGGGCGAGCCGATGCTGCCCGACGATACGATCCGAATCCGGCTGGAGGGCACCGCCGGCCAGAGCTTCGGCGCGTTCCTCGCCAAAGGGGTCACGCTGGAGCTGGAAGGCGACGCCAACGACTACGTGGGTAAGGGGCTATCGGGCGGCAAGATCATTGTCTATCCGCCCCGGCAGAGCCGCTTCGACGCGTCCAAGAACATCCTCGTCGGCAACGTCGTCCTCTACGGGGCGACCGGCGGCCGGGCCTTTTTCCGCGGCCGGGCCGCCGAACGGTTCTGCGTCCGCAACAGCGGCGCCGAGACGGTTGTCGAAGGGATCGGCGACCATGGATGCGAATATATGACCGGCGGCAGGGCCGTGATCCTCGGCCCCACCGGGAGGAACTTCGCCGCCGGAATGAGCGGCGGAATCGCCTACGTCTGGGACCCCCAGGCTGCGCTAATGGGCAACTGCAACCTCGCGATGGTCGAACTTGAACGGCTCGAAACGCTCGAAGAAATCGCCGAACTCGAGGCGCTGATCCAACTCCACCAACGTTACACCGGTTCGCTCGTCGCCGGCGGAATTCTCGATGATTGGGACGCCGCCGTCCACCAGTTCGTCAAGGTCATGCCGATCGAATACAAGCGGATCCTCGGAGCAGTAAAAGATGAGGCGGTGTATTGAGCACGCAGGCCGTAGGGTGGTCGAGTGCATCGCAGGGTGGTGCAAGCGAGCCAATCCAAGCAACACGGCAGCGCCGCGCCACCGACTGCCAACCACAAGATATCGCCACGGGCCGGGAGACCCATCGTACTGGCCGAGCTCACTGACCCAAAATGTCAGCCTCCCGGTGGGCCGCCGCTCCCGCCGTGGTCATATAGGCGTTTTCCCTGATTGTGCGCGTGAGGGTAATTCGGCACGCCATGGAGTGGGCCGCGTTGGACCACCCTACGCGCCAAAATGCCAGCGAAGGAACTACCATGGGCAAACCAACCGGATTCAAGGAATTTTGCCGGGCGACGACGTTCGACTTCGATGAGTTCCATTCGAAGCCGGAGGAAGTCCATCTCCGCACCCAGGGCGCCCGGTGCATGGACTGCGGGATTCCGTTCTGCATGTCGTCCACCGGATGCCCGGTCGACAACTTGATTCCCGAGTGGAACGACCTGGTCTACCGGGGGCGCTGGCGCGAGGCGCTCGAGCGGCTGCACAAGACGAACAATTTCCCCGAGTTCACCGGCCGCGTCTGCCCGGCGCCCTGCGAGGGGGCCTGCTGCCTGGGCGTCATCGATCCGCCGGTGACGATCAAGAACATCGAGTGCGCGATCGTCGAGCGGGGCTTTGAGGAAGGCTGGATCATGCCTCAGCCACCGAAGCATCGGACCGGCAAATCGGTCGCCGTGATCGGCTCGGGGCCGGCCGGGCTGGCAGCCGCCGCGCAACTGAACAAGGCCGGCCACAAGGTCACTGTCTACGAGCGCGACGACCGAATCGGCGGCCTGCTGATGTACGGCATCCCCAACATGAAGCTCGACAAGCAGATTGTCACCCGGCGCGTGGACCTGCTGCGAGCCGAGGGCATCGAACTGGTCACCGGAGCCCACGTCGGCAAGAATGTCGACATTCAAGACCTGCGCGCCGGGGCCGACGCGATCGTCCTGGCCTGCGGGGCGACCGTGCCCCGCGATCTCTCCATCCCGGGGCGGAAGCTGCGCGGCATCCACTTCGCCATGGAGTTCCTCGCACAAAACACCAGGAGCCTGCTCGATTCGGAGCTCGGCGACGGCCGGTATATCTCGGCTCGGGGCAAGCGCGTGATTGTGGTCGGCGGCGGCGACACGGGGACGGACTGCATCGGCACGTCGATCCGCCACGGCTGTTCGAGCATGGTCAACTTTGAACTGTTTCCGAAGCCGCCCGCCCGCCGTGCGGCAGAGAATCCCTGGCCCGAGTGGCCGCGGGTCTTCCGCGTCGACTACGGGCACGAAGAGGCGGCGGCCAGGTTCGGCGAGGACCCGCGGGTCTACCAGGTGATGAGCAAGGAGTTCCTCGGCGACCGGCGGGGGAACGTGGCTGGCATTCGCACCGTCGACGTTGCCGTCGACTATTCCGGCGGCCGGCCGGAGTTCAGGGAAATTGATGGGTCCGAACAAGACTGGGAGGCCGACCTTGTCCTTCTGGCGATGGGTTTCCTCGGCCCCGAAGCGGCGCTCGCCGAGCAGCTCGGGCTGGAGACCGACCCGCGGAGCAACTTCAAAGCCGCCTTCGGCAAGTTCGCCACCAATATCGATGGCGTCTTCGCGGCCGGCGACTGCCGCCGCGGACAGAGCCTGGTGGTCTGGGCGATCCGCGAGGGCCGCGGCGCCGCCCGAGAGTGCGACCGCTACCTGATGGGGGCAACGTCGCTGCCGTAGCCGTTCACATCCCGGGACTGGCCAGAGGCGAACATTTTCGTTTTCGTGGAACGAAAAAGCGGGACGGTCCCCGTAAGCGGTTATCCGCCACCTGACAAAACTCGCCGGAGCGGTAGAATTTGCATGGCCCCTTAATATCCACTTGAGAGAAGGTCAACCATGCGCTACCACTGCCCTATCTTTCTGTTCGCCCTCGGCCTGGCTGGTCTTGCCAATGCTGCCGAAACGCCGTATGCCCGTCCGCGCCTGTTGATGGAGCCAGCTGAGTTGGCCAAACCTAAAGTTGCCCGCCAGTTCGTGATTCTCGATGCCCGAAAACAGGAGGCTTACGCGGCGGAGCACATACCGGGCGCCCTCTGGGTGGATCCGGAAGCCTGGAAAGCGGCCTTTGCCGATGGCAAGGACGTGGAAGGCTGGAGCAAACGAATTGGCCAATTGGGGATCGACGCCGGCGCCAAAGTGGTCGTTTACGATGACGTGTCCAACCCGGATGCCGCCCGAATCTGGTGGACTCTTCGCTACTTTGGAGTAGGCGACGTGCGGCTGCTCAATGGCGGCTGGAAGGCGTGGAAGTCGGCCGGGTTTGCCACGAATTCCGAAAAGGTCCCGCCCCCGAAGCCGGCCGAGTTCAAGGCTGCGCCGCGAAAGAAACGGCTGGTCACCAAGGACCAGGTTCTCCGATCACTCACCGACAAGAGCCTTCAGATCGTCGACGCGCGTTCGGAAAAAGAATACTGCGGAATCGACCTGAAGGAGAATGCTCGTGGTGGAGCCATTCCGGGGGCGAAGCACCTCGAGTGGAGCGAGCTGGTCGATCCTGCCACCGGCCGATTCAAAAATCCGCAGGACCTCAGACAAATCTTCGACAAGGCGGGGATCGATCTGACAAAACCCATCGCCAGCCACTGCCAGTCGGGCGGGAGGGCTTCGGTGATGGCGTTCGGCCTGGAACTGATGGGCGCCAAGGATTCGCGCAATTACTATCGCGGCTGGAGCGAGTGGGGCAATTTGGAGGACACCCCGATCGTGGCGCCGGAAAAGAAGTAGGATAGCGGTCAGCCGTCAGCGATCAGCCGTCAGCGATCAGCCGTCAGCAGTCAGCTATCAGTAGTCAGAGGGCAGACAGGTGCGGCCTTGACCTGATAGCTGACGGCTGATAGCTGACCGCTATTACTCACTGCACTTCGTTCCAGTTGACGGCGTTGCCGTCGCTCTTACGGAAGAGCCAGAGTAGCAATTCTGGCTTGATATCCCCGCGAAGTTGGTGCACAGCGCCGTCGGCGCAGGCCGCAAGGAAACGCCCGTCGGCGCCGATGTTGAGCCCGCCGGCGGGCGCCTTTGGATCGAAGGTGTAATCGTCCGGAGCCGTCCAGGGAACGGCCTGTTCAGGTTTCACGTCCACAAGCACGACGGTGCAGCTTGTTCCGTCGGTGATGTCCTGAATGCTGGGCGCCTTCTCTCCGCCGAAAACCGTGTCCTCACCCACCGGAGCCAGGAACGTCGTGCGGCCCGGCCCAACGCCGGACCGGCTGCTCTTGTACACGTCGGGCATCTTCTCGATCAGCGCCTTGTTGTGCGCGCTGTCCCAAGGCTCGTCGAGATGGAATTCCTTGTAGAGGGCATCCTGGTCGAAGTATGGCAAAAGGTAGACCCGCCAGCTCAGGCTGGTGCGGCCTTTCTTGTCGCGAAGTTCATCCTGAGGGGGAAACACCTTGTTGGCGTCGTGGTAGCTGTGCATGGCCAGCAGGATCTGCTTGAAGCGGTTGGCATCGCCTTGTGCGCGGACCTTGTCTTGAAGCTTGA
>JAMOAF010000041.1 GCA_023621895.1 Planctomycetota bacterium | reverse complement strand
CCGGAAGAGCCTGATGTTCCGCAAAACGCGAGTCAACCAGCGGTCGATGCGACTGGCGAGCTGTATCGCACCTCAAACCCCCGGGAGCTGTGTTATGAACCGTGTCCTGTGTTTCCCCCGCGCCCTGGCCGGCACGGCCCGCCTCGTCCTCGTGGCGGCCGTCGCGTTGCTGACTCCAGCGCTGGCGTCCGCCGAGCCCGCTTCGCGCGACTTGGTGCGCCTGGAGAACGAGAAGCCGGGCGCGGCGGATTGGCAATTGACCTACGTGCGAATCGACAAAGGAGAGGCGGGCTTCCGCTGCTGCGGAATCGAGGGCTACTGCTCGCGGCAATCGGTCGCCGCGGGCGAGCCGATCGAGTTCTTCGTCAGCGCCGAGCCGGAGTGTCAATTCACCATCGAGATCTTCCGCATGGGCTACTACGGCGGCAAGGGCGCCCGGCTGATGCAGACGCTCGGGCCGCTGGCCGGCAAGCCGCAGGCCGTCCCGCCGGCGGGAGCGCGGCGGATTCGCGAGTGCCGCTGGGAGCCGAGCGCCCGGCTGGTGATCCCCGCCGATTGGCCGAGCGGCGTCTACCTGGGGCGTCTGTCCCGCGTGCCCAATCCCGACGGCACGATGCCCTGGCAGAGCTACGTGGTGTTCATCGTCCGCGACGACCGGCCGGCCGACATCCTCTTCCAGTGCCCTGACAACACCTGGCAAGCCTACAACCGCTGGCCCGACAGCTATTCGCTCTACATCGATCCGGAAAGCGAGCACGCCTCGTGCAACAACACGGTCGATGTCAGCTTCGACCGGCCCTACGGCAAGTACGTGCAAATCTACCAGAACCCGCAATCGGTCGGCTCGGGCGAGTTTCTCTGCTTCGAGTTTCCGTTGTGCTACTGGCTCGAACAGCACGGGTACGACGTCAGTTACTGCTCGAACAGCGACATGCTCACACCGGACCGCGCGGCCAAGTGCAAGGCGTTCATCAGCGTGGGGCACGACGAGTACTGGGACGTGCGCCAGTACGAGAGCGTGCAGAAGATCGCGCAGAGCGGCGTCTGCGTCCTGTTTCTGTCGGGCAACGCCGTGTGCTGGGTGTCGCCGTTTCGCGATGGGTTCGACGGCCGGCCCAACCGGATCATTTCCCGCAAGGCGCCGTACCAGGGGCTGACGATGGGCCCGAAGCCGCTTACGCCCGAGTTTGTCAAGGCGACCTATGAATTCGTCGGGCCGGACGAGGGCCTGCTCGTTGGCGCACGGAACATCCTGCCGGTCAACGGCGGCGGCGATTGGGTGTGCGCCAAGCCGGAGCACTGGATTTTCGCCGGCACCGGCATGAAAAAGGGTGACCGGATTCGCGGCCTGGTGGGTTGGGAATTCCACGGCGATCCGGCGCCGATTCCGGGCCTGGAGGTCGTGGCGGAGGGGATTGCCCTGCACGGCGGGACGGAACCCGTCCCCTACCAGGCGACGATCTACCCGACGGTCAACGGCGGCTTCGTTTTCAACGCCTCGACGATTTTCTGGTCCTTCGGCCTGAGCGCCCCGCCGGGGCACATGCCGGTCTGGAGCCACAACACGCGGCCGCACGGACCGGACGAGCGCGTCCAGCAGATAACGCACAACCTGCTGCGGCACGCCATCGATCGGTAGCCCGTCAAACGCCGCGCCAAACCTGGCCCGGTTCCACGACAAGCCGATCATGTCGCAGAGGGATAGGTACTTGCCATTGGTCAATAGGAGACGAGCGATGCGACCCCACGCAACGGCATTCCTGCTTGCGATCGTTGCCGGCACGGCCTTCTCGTTGCCGGCGGCTTCCGCGGGCGACGCGGGCGACGCGGGCGACGCGGGCGACGCGGCGCGGCCCGGTTTGGTCTTCTGCTGCACGGCTGAAAACGACCTGTACCGCGCGATCACGGCCGGCGGGCGTGAGTATGCTCGCTCGGACTCGGCGGCCGAGGCCGTGCGGGCGGCGCCGGAAGGCGCCGGCGTGCTGATCCTGGCCGACGGCTATCCCGGCAAGGCGACGCCGATTGCCCCGGAAGTCCTCGAAGAGGCGAGCAGGAAGAAGCTGCGATTGTATGTCGAGTACCCCTCGGCCCTGCCGGGACTCGAGCTGGGCCAGCCGCGCCGGTGCCCGTGGGAGCGGGTCGTGGTGGCGTCCGACGCTTTCGGGCCCGAACTGCCCAGAATGCGAATCCTGATGATTCACGACTGCCGGATGCTGCCGGTCGAGGCGGCTCGGCCGCACCTGGTCTCCGCCTGGGTGGCCGGATTCGACACGGCCGTCTATGGCCTGCCGGACAAAACCTGGCCGCTTTTGTTCGAGCATCCGCAAGGCCATCTCCTGGTAGCCACCACCAAGCTGAGCCACTTCGTCACGGGCCGCTACAGTCCAAGCGACGCCTGGCGCCCGGTCTGGCGGATGATTTTCGGCTGGCTGACTCCAGGGGCGGCGCCGCCGGAGCTGGCTTGGACGCCCACGGTCCGGCCAACCTATGGCCGCGACGAGCCGCTTCCCAAAGACGCCGAGCTTTCGGCGCTCAAGCGCGGGGCCGAGTGGTTCATCAAATCGCGGTTCCTGGTGCATCCTGCTTGGAAGGACAAGTATGCGAGGTCCCAGCCGGACGATTTCACCGATTCCGACCTGGTAGGTCCGGGCCCCGGCCCGGACTGGCCGATTGGCGACGGGAGCCGGGGCATCTTGGAAGGGCACTCTTCGACGATCTTCCTCGACGGCTCGCAGCCGATCCGCTGGGGGCTGCGAGGCGACTGCAACACCGAAACGGCGATGGCTCTGGGGCTTCGCTCGCTGATCGACGGCGACCCGAAGTATGCCGGAATCGCTCGGAACCTGGCCGACTTCGTCTATTTCAGCTCGCCGCTACACGGCGGCCCGCGAGCCGATCCGAAGAGCCCTTCCTACGGGCTGTTGAGCTTCTATTCGAGCGGCGGAGGCCTCGGCACTTACTTTCCCAACGACAACGCCAAGGCGAATCTGGCCACGATGACAACGGCCGCCGTCCTCAAAACCGACCGCTGGGACGAGCCGCTGTTGCGAACGATTCTGGCGAACTTTCGCGTGACCGGCGCATTGGGTTTTCGCACTGGGGGACCGTATAGCGAAACCATGCTGCAAGAGAAGGGCTGGCGGTACTTCGCCGCGCAACGATACATCACCCCCTGGCCGCAGCGCGAAGGCTGGGCATGGGCCGTCTATCTCTGGCTGTACGACAAGACCAGGTACGAGCCGCTGCTGGAACGGGCGTTGGCCGCCATCTCGACCACGATGGAGCGGTACCCCGACGGCTGGCGCTGGGCAATCAACCAGAAACAGATGGAGCGCGCGCGCATGCTGCTGCCGCTGGCCTGGCTGCTGCGGGTGCAGGACACGCCCGAGCACCGCCGCTGGTTCCGCCAGATCGCCGGCGATTTGCTGGCGTTTCAGGACGCCTCGGGCGGATTGCGGGAGGAGCTGGCCGACGTGCTCAAATCGAACGACGAGTACGGCCGCGCCGAGATGACCGTGATGTTCCAGACGGGCGACCCGGTGGCCGACCTGATCTACGTCATGCATCCCGCCCTGCTGGGCCTGCACGAGGGCGTGGCGGTGACGGGCGACGAGGAGTTGGCCCGGGCGGCCGACCGGATGGCCGAGTTCCTCGTCCGCGCACAGGTTCGATCCGAGGTCCACCCCGAGTTGGACGGTGCCTGGTACCGGGCGTTCGACATGCGGCGGTGGGACTACTGGGGCTCCAACGGCGACAACGGCTGGGGCGCCTGGTGCACCGAGACCGGCTGGACGCAATCGCGGACGGTCGCCGCGCTGGCCTTGCGCCAATTGGACACGACGATTTGGGAGTTGACGGCCGAGAGCCGGATCGCCGACCATTTCGAGAAGTACCGCCGGCTGATGGAGATCGACGAGGCGGTGGCCATCGCGGCCGCCGCGCGGGGGGAGCTGACCGAGCATGCCGCCCGGGGCAAACGCGTCACGCTTGCGGAGCCGCCCGACCACCGCTACGGCGGCGGCGCGGCCGACCTGACGGACGGCGGACTGGGCAACGCCGATAACCACTCGGCGCAATGGATCGGGTTTCGGGGGATTGATCTGGAGGCCACGGTCGACCTGGAGCAGCCGGTTGCGATCCGGCGGCTGGAAGCCCGTTTCCTTCAGAATGTCGGCCTGGGAATTTACTTGCCTCGCCAGGTCGAGTGGTCTGTTTCGGACGATGGCCGGACGTTCCGGACGGTGGCGGTGGTCAAGCACGAGGTGTCGCTCGACCGCAAGCCGCCGCTGGTCCATTGTTTCCAGGCCGAGCCCGGCAACGTGAAGGCCCGCTACGTCCGGCTACGCGCGGCGAACATCGGCGTCATCCCGCCCGAGTCGCCGGGCGCTGGCCGCCCGGCCTGGATGTTTACCGACGAGATCATCGTCAAGTGAATGCCGGCGATGCCAATCGCTCCGCCGCAAGCGCTCAGCATTGGGTCGCGCGCGTTGGGTGTGCGTGGTAGTTTTTTGAGCTTTTGCCGGCAGGTTGCCTGGTGTGGCGACTGGCGCAGAATGACCAGGAGACCTCACCTCGCCGCGGGCCGCCGGCAAAGTGCTTGCAACGGGCGTTGGCGATGGCTAGGCTAGAGCCTTGTTTGACAACCGGAGCCTGTCGGCGCCCGCGACGCGCCGAAATCGGTTGTGGGGCGAGCCTGATCGCACGTGGACTGATTTCTGGGACACCTTGGCACGAGAGGACCTGATCGATGAACCACCGTACAAACCGCCGTGAATTTCTGCGTAGGACGGCGATCACCGGGGCCGGAGTCTGCCTGGCCGCATCGGGCATGGCCGCCGAGCAGAAACCCGCACCGAAGCAGCGGCCGAGCGTGCCGCCGAGCGAGCGAATCAACATCGGGCTGATCGGGTCCGGAGGGCGCGGCGGGGCGAACCTGGGCGGAGTGCTCGGCGATCCGGGCGTAAACATCGTGGCGCTCTGCGACGTGAAAGAGTCGGCCTTCGCAGGGGCGATCAAGGCCATCGAAGCGGCCTGGGAGGGGCCCTGCAAGGCTCGCCGTTACAGCGACTGGCGGAAGATGCTCGAGCAGAAAGACATCGACGCCGTGATCGTCAGCACGCCGGACCACCACCATGCGTTGGCGTCGGTGGCGGCGATGAAGCTTGGCAAGCACGTGTACTGCGAGAAGCCGGTGGCCCATTCGGTGCACGAAGCCCGCACGGTCCGCGAGACCTACAACCGGGCCAAGGTGGCCACGCAGATGGGCACGCAGATTCACGCTGGCGACACCTATCGGCGCGTCGTGGAACTGATCCAGGCGAAGGCGATCGGCGAGGTCAAGGAAGTGCACGTCTGGTGCACGCGGGTGGGCAAGCCGGAGGGGACGACTCGCCCCGCCGAGACGCCCGAAGTGCCCAAGAACGTGGATTGGGACCTGTGGCTGGGCCCGGCCCCCGAGCGTCCCTATCACCCCAGCTACCTGGGCGGCTGCACCGTCTGGGAGCAGTGGTGGGACTTTGGCAATGGCTGCCTGGGCGACATGGGGAGCCACCTGATCGACTTGCCCTTCTGGGCGCTCAAATTGCGGCAGCCCACCACGGTCGAGGCGGAGGGCGCCTATCACAGCGACGAGACCTATCCGCAGTGGCTGACGGCGCGGTGGGAGCATCCGGCCACGCCGGAGCGGCCGGGGCTGACGCTGACCTGGTACGACGGCGGAAAATTCCCGCCCTCGCCGCCGGGCATCGACCTGACGAAGTGGGGCATCGGCGTGCTGTTCGTCGGCGAGAACGGCTACCTGGTGGCCGACTACGGCAAGAAGGTGCTGCTGCCCGAGGACAAGTTCAAGGACTTCACTCCGCCCGCCGAATCGATTCCCAAGTCGGCGGGGCACTACCAGGAATGGCTCAACGGTTGCCGGACGGGCGCCCCCACGCTGTGCAACTTCGACTACTCGGGCATGCTGGTCGAGCACAACTTGCTGGGCGCGGTGGCGTTCCGCGTGGGCAAAAAGCTCACCTGGGACGCGGACAACATGAAGGCCGCCGGTTGCCCCGAGGCTGACCGATACATCCGCCGCCCGTACCGCAAGGGGTGGACAATATAAGTCCATGGCCCGTTCCCGCGCGCGCTTTACGTCAGGTCTGGCTCGTCGGCCAGCGCTTGTTCGAGCGTTTTTTCGGTGCTCGTGGGATCGACGCGGCGGCAACTTTCGGCGAGCAGGCGCGAGATCTCCTCAAGGTCGCCGCGCCACTCGCCTTCCTCCGCGTCTGGAGGGGTGAGCGAGGCGAACTCGGCCACCAGGAGGATCATCCGCAGGAAGTGGCGGAAGAGAACGCCCTCCTGCTTCTGTAGCGACTTGCTCGTAATGTACTTGTTGAAGTCGCCGCCGAACTCGATCAGTTCGCCGGCCGCCCAGACCGGAAACGTGCGCACATCGCGGACCGCGGGAAAATCGTAGTCGAACATGCGGCGGAGCTTCTCGGCGACCGTGAGCACCCAGACGCGCTCCTCGGCGAAGCTCTGCCGGCGCTCCTCCTGCTGCTCGCGCGATTGCTCGACCAACTCCTCCGGCGTGGCCAGGCCGAGTTGTAGCAGTTGCACGTCGAGGCGGGTTGTTGCCAACGGGCCGGGCGGAAGGAACTCCTGGCGCGGGACGCGGACCGCCGGGCCGATCGACCGCGGCAATTCGAGCACGCTCTCCATCGCCTGAATCCGCTCGGCCCGATCGGCAATGCCGAGTTGGTTGATCAAGAAGACCCCATAGAGGGGATTTACGCCGCGGAACTTCGTCAACAGCCCGAGCCGCTCGGTTGGCCGGGCGAGTTTCGCCTCGTAGGGCGGCGGGCCGCCCTCGGGCGGTTCATCGTCCGGCTGCCGATCCGGGCTGGGCGTCTTTAGCGGAATGCCGAACAGCCCGGCAGGCGCGGGCGGCGGCTGCTTGGTCTCTGCCGGCGGGTTCGCCGGAGCATCGTGTTTGAGCGGCTCCGGCTCGAGTTCGACGTAGCCGGCTCGCCACAAGGTCAGCAGCATCTCGTCGAGGTCGCGGTTGGCCCGTTCCAACCGCTTGGGGTCCATCAGCCGTTTGTGGACCAGGGCGCGGACGCGTTCGACGTCCGGCGACGCGTCGAGCATGTAGGCCAAGAGCCGCCAGGGGAGCGGCCCGCGGCTTGCCAGGCTGCCCGGCGGCGCGGCGCGGAGCTTGTCGAACTGCTCCTCGGTCCAATACTGCTCGGTCGAGCGCCGCTTGGGCATTTTTTTCTTCAGTTGCTTCTTGGCCTTCAATAGGCCCGGATCCTTGGTGTCTTCGGGAATCTGATCGTACTTGTCTTTCCAGCGGCCGATCTTGACATCGTCTTCGTGGGCAAGCACGAACACGTAGCCTTGGGAATCGAACTGGGGGCGGCCGGCGCGGCCGAAGATCTGGTGGGCGCTGCTCGGATCGAGCAGTTTCTGCTTGCCGGAGGGGCCTTTCATAATGCTGGGGAGAACGACCGACCGCGCCGGGAGGTTGATGCCGGCGGCGAGCGTTTCCGTGCAGGTGGCGATCGAGAGCAGCTTGCGCTGGAAGAGGTCTTCGACAATCCGGCGGTACTTGGGCAGCACGCCGGCATGGTGCACGCCCACTCCGCGCAGCAAGAGCGGCCGCAGCTTGGGCCCGGCCCCCTGCGACCAATCGTATTGCTTCAACTCCTCGTCGAGGGCCTTCTGGCGGCCGGCCTCGATCAGGTGTTTCCCCTTGAGCTGTTCCGCGATCGTCCAGCACTCTTCGCGGTTGAAGCAGAAGATCAGCGCGGGCGTGGTCCGCTGCTCTTCGCTGCCGGCCGACATCCACTCGATCTGTTCGGCGAGCAGCTTGTCGGCGACCCATTGGAATGTCAGCGGCACCTTGCGCTGGTCCCCTTGCACGAGGTCGAGCTTGCGGTCGTGGCTACGGCGGAGCCAGGCGCTGAACTCGACGGCGTTTCCGACGGTCGCCGAGAGCAGCAGGGTGCGGGCCGTCGGCGGCAGGAGCCCGAGCGAGAACTCCCAGACAATGCCTCGCTCCGCGTCGGCGAAGCTATGGAATTCGTCCATCACGACGGCGCCGACCTGCTCGAAGTCGAAGTATTCCGGGTGGAGCAGTCGATTGAAGAGGATTTCGGCAACGACGACGAGGATTCGGGCGTCGGGGTTCTCGCGGCGGTTGCCCGTGACCAGTCCCACGTCGGTCGGCTGGAATCCCCAACGAACGGCCGCGGTCTGCATTTCGCGGAACTTCTGCTCGGTCAGCGCGATCAGCGGGGTGGTGTAGTAGGCCGTCTTGCCGGTATGCAGGGCTTCGAAGAGGGCGGCCTCGGCGATGATCGTCTTGCCGGTGCCGGTCGGCGTGCAAACAAGGACTCCCTGTTCGGCGGAAAACCAGGCATAGAGGGCGTTTTCCTGGACCGGATAGGGTTGGAAAGGAAGCTGCTCCAGGTAACGCTCGAGGAGCTCTTCGCGCGAGGGTGTCGAGTCGGCCATGGAAAATGCTGACGGCTAAAGGTTCAAAGCCGGCAGTATAGCAGGGGCGGCGGCGGCGTGGTAGCCGGCCGCGCGATAGCCGCGTGGGCTTACCCCGCCTTGAGACCGATAGCCGCGTGGGCTTGCCCCGCCTTGAGACCGATAGCCGCGTGGGCTTGCCCCGCGCTCACGCCACCACTGCGCCGATAGCCGCGTGGGCTTGCCCCGCGCTTGCGCCGCCATCCGGTCCAATT
>JAMOAF010000446.1 GCA_023621895.1 Planctomycetota bacterium | reverse complement strand
GTTGGGTGGGAACGGGATGGGCAGCGAAAACTGAACCCCGAACCCTGAACCCTGAACCCTGCCGCCACGTTCCCAAGCCGGAGCTTGGGAACGAGATGGGGTGGGAACGAGATGGGCAGCGAAAACTGAACCCCGAACCCTGAACCCTGAACCCTCCTCTCTCGATCCCGGGTTGCATCAGCTCGCCGGTCAGCACGTCCCCCCGCTCTGCCGGGCAGTTTGCGGCGCGTTGACACCAGGTTCGAATGCGATAAAATAACCGGTTTCCCCGGGCGGTCTTCCGCCTCCCGGGGCTGTTTTTTTCCCGCCCCGCCCGCGATGCTGCCTGTTCGGGCAGGCTCGTCGCGCCGGCTTCCGAGGGATCGCCCTCCGTGCCAGGAGCGATGCGTTGCAAGAAGCCATTCAAAAGGCCGACACGCTGATCGAAGCCCTCCAGTGGATCCGCAAGTTTCGCGGCAAAGTCACCGTGATCAAGCTCGGCGGCAGCGTCATGGAAGACGAGCGGGCGATGGCCCACCTGCTGCTCGACGTCGTCTTCATGGAGACGGTCGGAATGCGGCCGGTGATCGTTCACGGCGGCGGCGCGGCGATCAGCCGCGCGATGGCCGAGGCCGGGCTTGAGCCGAGGTTTGTCCAGGGGCGGCGCTACACCGACGCGAGCGTCCTGGCCGTCGTGGAACGGGTCCTGGCGGGGGAGGTCAATCGGCGGATCGTCGAGGAAATCGACTCCCTTGGCGGACGCGCCGAAGGGCTCAACTTTCAGACGCGAAACGTCCTGTTCGGCGAACCGCTCAAGCTCAAAGACGCTGCCGGAGCGGATATCGACCTGGGGCTGGTTGGCCGCGTGACGCGCGTCGACCGCGATTCGATCGAGGACCTTTGCCGCCGATGGGTCGTCCCGGTCATCCCGTCGATGTGCGCCACCGAGGATGGGCAGAAGCTGAACGTCAATGCCGACACGGCCGCCACGGCGGTGGCCCAGGCGCTGGGAGCGGACAAACTCGTATTCTTGAGCGACGTGAACGGCGTCCGCCGCGACCGAAACGACCCCGACTCGCTTGTCCACTCGCTGACCGCCGCTGAGGCCCGCGCGCTGATCGATTCCGGCGCCGTCGAGGCGGGGATGATCCCCAAGGTCCAGGCCTGCCTGGAAACGCTCGAAAATGGTGTCGGCAAGGTCCATATTATCGACGGCCGCTTGCGGCATTCGCTGCTTCTGGAAGTCTACACGAGCCAGGGCGTGGGCACGGAGATCGTCGGCGGCTGAAGTGTTTTTCCACGGCCGGCGGCGAACCCGGAGACACCATTGCCTGTCTCTTGTGCTTCGTTGAGCGACCATTAATCGGCTGGAAGGAGATGAATATCGTGGCCAAAGACGCCCCTCTGGATTCCCAAGGAGTTGTCCGGCTGTTCGAACAGTACGTGATCCCCAACTACGGCCGATTCCCGGTCGCGCTCGTCCGCGGCGAGGGGTCGTACGTCTGGGATGCCGAGGGCAACCGCTATCTTGACCTGTTTCCCGGTTGGGGCTGCGGCCTGCTGGGGCACTGCCCCGCCCCGGTCGTCCGAGCCGTCCAGGATCAGGTCGCCAGGCTGATCCACGTCCCCAATACCTGGTATACCGAACTCCAGGGCCGCTGGGCCGAGGCCCTGAGCAAGCGGAGTTTCGGCGGGCAGGCCTTCTTCTGCAACTCCGGCACCGAGGCCAATGAAGCGGCCATCAAGCTGGTCCGCCTGCACACGCCCAAGAACCGTTACAAGATTATCACATTCGAGGGCGGATTTCACGGGCGGACGCTCGGCTCGACGGCAGCCACGGCGCAGCCGAAGTATCACGAAGGCCTCGGGCCGCTGATGGCCGGCTTCGTCTACGCTCCGCATGGAGACCTGGCCGCCGTCGAGGCGCTCATCGACGATGAGACCGCCGCGATCATGATCGAGCCGATCCAGGGCGAAGGAGGCATCCGGGTTCCGCCGGAAGGCTTCCTCCAAGGGCTCCGCCGGTTGGCCGATGAGCACAACCTGCTGTTGGTTTTCGACGAGGTGCAGACCGGTTTCGGGCGGACCGGCGACTGGTTCGCCTACCAGCACTTCGGCGTCACCCCCGACATCATGACCCTGGCGAAGGCCGTCTGCGGCGGCCTGGCCGGCGCGGCCATGTTGACCACCGCCCAGATCGCGCCCAGCCTCCGCCCCGGAATGCACGCCGCGACGTTTGGCGGCAACCCGATCGCCGCCAGCGCCGGCATCGCCGCCATCGAGATGATCGAGCGGCAGGGGCTGCTGGAAAACGCCCGCAAGATCAGCGACGTGTTCCGCGCCCGGCTGACGGAAATCCAGCAAGAGTGCGAGATTGTTCGCGAGGTTCGCCTTGTCGGGCTGATGATCGGCATCGAGCTTGCAATCGCCGGAGCGCCAATCGTCAAGGCGTGTCTCGCCCGCCGGCTGCTGATCAATTGCACGCACCAGACGGTGATCCGGCTGCTGCCGGCCCTGAATCTGACGGAAGAGCAGGCTCACGAGGCGTGCGACTTGCTCAGCGAGGTCCTCAAGGAGCAGGCGAGCCGCGGCAACGGGCAATCATGAGTGGCTAATCGAAGACACACCAGACTCGCGGGGAGGGTACCATGCGACACTTGATCGCGCTAAGCGACTTGACGCCGGCCGAGATTGAACGGATTTTCGCGATCACGGAAGACCTTAAGACCAAGTTCGAAATGGGCCTTCGCGAGCCGCTGCTGCCCGGCCGCGTGATGGCCCTGCTGTTCGAAAAGCAGTCGTTGCGGACCCGCGTGAGCTTCGAGGCGGGCATGGCCCACCTCGGGGGAAACGCGATGTTTCTGGGCGCCGACGTCGGCTTTGGAAAACGTGAAAGCATCGCCGATTTCGCGCGCGTGCTCGGCGAACTGGTCGACGTGGTCGTGGTCCGGGCGAAAAGCCACCAGACCGTCGTCGAACTTGCCCGGCACTGCACCTGTTCGGTGATCAACGGTTTGACCGACTACGCCCACCCCTGCCAGGCGATGGCCGATCTGTACACGCTTCGGGAGAGCTACGGATCACTCGAGGGTCGCACGCTCGCTTGGGTCGGAGACGGCAACAACGTCGCCAGGAGCCTCGCCATGGGGTGCGGCAAGGTCGGCATGCGCCTGGCCATGGCCACGCCGGAAGGTTACCGGTTCGACGCGGAGTATCTCTCCAAGCTTGAGAAGGAGGTTCCCGATCTCGATCTGTTTATTACCGACGACCCGGCCGAGGCCGTCCGCGACGCCGCCGCGGTCTACACCGATGTCTGGGCGAGCATGGGGCAAGAAAGCGAGGCGGAAAGGCGTCGCAAGGATTTTGCCCCCTACCAGGTCAACGCCCGACTGATGGCGCAAGCGCCCAGCGACGCCGTCTTCATGCACTGCCTGCCGGCGCGGCGCGGGGAGGAAGTGACCGACGAAGTAATTGACAGCCCGGCGAGCGTCGTTGTCCGCCAGGCAGGCAACCGGATGCACACCCAGAAAGGCATCCTCGCCTGGCTGCTCGGCGCCCAGCGTTAGCAGACGCGCAAGAGCCGGCTCGGATCGTGCTCTGCCGGGTTCATTTTGTTCCCAAGCCGGAGCTTGGGAACCAGGGCAAGCTGAAGCTTGGGGGCCAGGAGTGGAGAGGTTCCCAAGCCGGAGCTTGGGAACCAGGGCAAAGACTCAGATTCCGGAGATCAGCATGTTCATCTCAAATGCTGAGCCTTCTTCCTCGTTGGCCATTGGAAATTGAACCTTGAACCTTGTCTGAGTTCCATGCGCCACGACCAACGCCAGCCCGATCAACTCCGACCGATCCGCATCCAGCGGGGGTTTACCGGCGCGGCCCCGGGCAGCGTCCTGATCGAGGCGGGGCGTACCAAGGTGCTCTGCACCGCCAGCCTCGAGGAGCAGGTGCCGCCGTGGATGGCCGGCCAGGGGCGGGGCTGGATCACCGCCGAATACAGCATGCTCCCCGGCAGCACCGCGCCGCGGAAGCGCCGCGAGCGCGAGAGGCTTGACGGGCGGTCGTCGGAGATTCAACGCCTCGTCGGCCGCAGCCTTCGCGCGGTCGCCGACCTGGAACGGCTAGGCGAGCGGACAATCACGATCGATTGCGACGTCCTCGAAGCCGACGGCGGCACGCGGACCGCCGCGATCACCGGGGCCTGGATCGCGCTGGTCGACTGCCTGGCGGCCGCGGCGGCAGGGGCTCCCGCCCAGCCGGCGGAATTCCCGTTGCGCGCCAGCGTGGCCGCCGTCAGCGTGGGAATTGTCGGGCAGCGCGCCCTGCTCGACCTGGATTATCGCGAGGATTCAGCCGCCGAAGTCGACATGAATGTCGTGATCACCGGGACGGGCCAGTTCGTCGAGATTCAGGGGACCGGCGAGCAGACCACTTTCACGGAGCAGCAGCTTGGAGAGATGCTGGCTCTGGCACAGCTCGGCGCACGGCGGCTGACCGAGGTCCAGAGAGCGGCCCTGGGGCGGTTCTGGCCGCTGGCTGAGTAACCTGTCGGCAGGGGCAGGCGGCCTCTATAATGCCCGATACGTTCGCCGTCGGCGCGCCGCCGGTTGCCTGTTTTCTGCTCACGGATCTCCTCTCGTTCAATGGTGCCTTTCATGACCTTATCCCCGACGCTTGTGACGGGCGCCACCGGCCTGGTCGGCAACAACGTGGTCCGCCAGTTGCTCAGCCGCGGCTGGAGCGTCCGCGTGCTCGCCCGCGACGGCGCCGACCCGCGTCCCTTGGCCGGCCTCGACGTGGAGATCTTCCGGGGCGACATCCGGCGGCCCGAGACGCTGTCGTCCGCCTGCTCGGGCGCCGGCGCGGTGATCCATGCCGCCGGGTATGTCCACCTCGGCCGCACGGGCCTTGATCTTCAGCGAGCGATCAACGTCGAGGGAACGCGCAACGTGGCCCGAACAGCCCGCCAGGCAGGCGCGCGAATGGTTCACATCTCCTCGTGCGACGCGGCGGGAATCGGGCCGGTCGGAGCGCCGGCCGATGAAGACACGCCCCTTGCCGACCCTCGCGGCTGCACCTACGCGATCAGCAAGCGCGAGGCAGAACAGGCCGTCCACGAAGAAATCGGCAAGGGGCTCGACGCGGTGATCGTCAATCCCGGGTTCATGCTCGGCCCCTGGGACTGGAAGCCCTCGTCGGGGCGGATGCTCTTGGAGGTGGCCCGGGGCAGGGGCCTGCTGGCTCCCCACGGGTGGTTCAGCGTCTGCGACGTTCGCGACGTTGCCTCCGGAATCATCTCGGCCGCCGAGCGCGGCGCGCGCGGCCGGCGCTACCTGATGGCTGGCGAGAACACCACGTATCTGGCCGCCTGGCGGCTTTTCGCTCGCGTCAGCGGGGGGCGCCGCCCCTGGATGACCGCAGGCCCGGCGATGCTCTTCCTGGCAGGCCGAGGGGGCGACCTGGCGGCCCGGCTCAGCGGCCGAGAATCCGACGTCAATTCCGCCGCCATCGCCTACGCCCGCCTGCCAAAAAACTACACAAGCCGCCGGGCCCGCGAGGAACTCGGTTACGCCAGCCGCCCCTTGGAGGAAACGGTTCGCGACGCGTGGGCCTGGTTCAAAGACAACGGCTACGCGTAGCGGAGAAAAGGGCCGCCCATAAACTGGGGCCGGAACAGCACCACCCACGGAAGCAGCACGGCCGTGGCGCTGTTCATGTGCGGGAATGTGCGTTTCCCGGTCCGCGGGAGGTCGGCTCGGGCGCTTATCGCCGCGGTTTCAAGACCACGGCGCCGAGCGGAGGCAAGGTCACTTGGAGCGAGGCGTTCCGCCCGTGCGCCGAGGTGTCCTCCGCTGGAATTCCCGCGCCGTTGCCCATGTTGCTTCCGGCGTAATACATCGAGTCGCTGTTGAACACTTCGTCGTACCAGGCGAGCTTGGGCACTCCGAGTCGGTGGCGAATCCGCGGCACGGGGGTGAAGTTGAGGCAGACGACGACGAAATCGTCGGGGTCTTCCGCCTTGCGGATGTAGCTGAACGTGCTCTCCTCGTAGTTGTGGCAGTCGATCCACTCGAACCCCCGCCCGTCGAAATCGAACCGGTGCAGCGCCTTCTCACCGCGGTAGAGGCGGTTCAGGTCGGCGACGCACTTCTTCAGGCCCTGGTGCGACTCCCACTGCAAAAGGTCCCACTGGAGACTGGCGTCGAAATTCCATTCGAGCCACTGGCCGAATTCGCTTCCCATGAACAGCAGCTTCTTGCCCGGATGCGTCCACAGGTAGGTGTAAAGGAGGCGCAGGTTGGCGAACTTCTGCCAGAGATCGCCCGGCACCTGGTCCAACAGCGACCCCTTGCCATGGACCACCTCGTCGTGCGAGAAGGGCAGGACGAAATTCTCGTGGAATGCGTAGATCAGGCTGAACGTCAGCTCGTCGTGATGGTACTTGCGGTGGATCGGCTCGTGGCGCATGTAGCGGAGCGTGTCGTTCATCCAGCCCATGTTCCACTTGAGGCTGAATCCCAGGCCGCCAAGGTAGGTCGGCTTGGAGACGCCGGCCCAAGCCGTCGATTCCTCGGCGATCGTCAGCGCCCCGGGAAATTGCAGGTGGACCTGCTCGTTGAATTCCTTGAGGAAACGGATTGCCTCCAGGTTCTCGCGGCCGCCGAACTTGTTGGGAATCCAGTCACCCGGCTTGCGGCTGTAGTCGAGGTAGAGCATGGAAGCCACCGCGTCGACGCGCACGCCGTCGATATGGTACTTGTCGAACCAGAAAAGGACGTTGGAGACCAGGAAGTTGCGGACTTCGTGCCGGCCGTAGTTGAAAATGTGGGTCCCCCAATCGCGGTGTTCCCCCTGGCGGGGATCTTCGTGTTCGTAGAGGGCCGTGCCGTCGAACCGGCGGAGGCCATGCCCGTCGCGCGGGAAATGGGCCGGCACCCAGTCCAAGATCACCCCGATGTCGTTCTGGTGGCAGAGGTCGACAAAATACATGAAATCCTGCGGCGTGCCATAGCGCGAGGTGGCCGCGTAGTATCCCACGGTCTGGTATCCCCAGCTTGCCGAGAGCGGATGCTCGCTGATCGGGAGCAGCTCGATGTGCGTGTAGCCCATCTCCTTGACGTATTCGACGAGCTGGTGGGCCAACTCGCGGTAGGTGAGCCAGCGCGTGGGGTCGTCGCTTGGCCGCCGCCAGCTCCCCAAGTGGACCTCGTAGATCGAGATCGGCTGGTCGAGCCATTTAATCTCCTGCCGCCGCTCGATCCACTTCCCGTCGTGCCAATGGTAGCGGTTCAGATCGATCACCTTCGAGGCGGTCAATGGCGGCACCTCGGCGCCGAAGGCCAGCGGGTCGCACTTCTCGAACACGTTGCTGCCCCGGCGAATCTGGAACTTGTAGAGCGTCCCTTCGCTCAATCCGGGCACGAACAGCTCCCAGAATCCGCTCGGGATGTGCTTGCGCATCGGGTGGCGGCGGCCATCCCAGGCGTTGAAGTCGCCCACCAGGCTGACGCTCGTCGCATTCGGCGCCCAGACGGCGAAATTCACCCCCTCGACGCCGTCGACGGTGCGCAACTGCGCCCCCAGCTTCTCATAGCACCGCCAGTGCGTCCCCTCGTTCAGCAAGTGCAGGTCATAGTCGGAAAGCAGATGCGGGAAGGCATACGGATCATGCATGAGTCTGTTCTCTCCACCGTTCTCCGCGACACGCAACATGTACTTCGGACGACCCGTTTCCTCCGGCGCCGGGCAGATCGCTTCATATAGCCCGGCCGGATGGATTCGCTGCATCGGCCGCGAGACCGCGTGGCGTCCGTCCACCACCCAGGCCTGATCCGTGTGTGGCAAGAACGCGCGAACGGCCAGCGCCCTGCGTCCGGAAATCTCCACCTCGTGAGGGCCCAACAGTTCAAAAGGATTCTCGTAACGGCCGTCAACCAGTTGCCCAACCTTCTCCGACAAGACGTTCGTCCGCACCAACTCTCTCCTTCCGACAGCTTCCTTTCCGAGATCAGCCCTGATACCCCCTCCACTGGAAGGGGCGGCATGTGGCTGTTCCCGCACTTTCCCAAGTTCAATACGTTACCCAATCGGGAGAACTCCCGCCAGAGGCGGATTTTCCCGCACCGTGACCGCAGATCGATTTCAACGCGTTCTTTATCGGCAATAGTGCGCGGAGCAGATGCCTCACACCTTCGGGCTTTTCGTTTCTCGGACCCTCGGAAATCGACCCCGAGGAACCACCGGGCCCGGCGGACCGCGCCGCGTGTGCCGGATCGATCCGCCACGTGCGGCAGTCCACCTGGTGAAACTGCATCGCCCTGTCAAGCCGCTTCCACAGATCGCCGTTCTTGACCGGCACCATCTGTCCGAAATATTCCCAGCTCCATCCGTTCTCCCGCCATTCGCACAGTCCGTAGCGAATCCCTTCGCGGACATAGCTGCTCGCAGTCCAGATCGTCACGCGCGATGGCTGCCGCAGGGCCTCGAGCCCGCGAACCACGGTGAGCAGCTCGAGCCGATCGCCCCGAGCAACCGGGTCGATGTCGTCGGCGACGATCCGCTCACCCCCTTTCGAGGCACGGAGAACGAATCGCCAGCGGCCAGGCTCAGTGGCTTCCCCCGATTCCGAGAAAAGCACGTAATCCGGACGTTCCGCACAGCCCATGGTCTTACGGCAACCTCAGCAGACAATCAAAGGCAAGGTTCAAAACCCAAGGTTCAAGACCCGATCTCCGCCAATTCGGTGCTCCCGGCGAGCGGTCCAATCTTGCCCATTTGCTCATTGGGAATTTGAACCTTGAACCT
>JAMOAF010000506.1 GCA_023621895.1 Planctomycetota bacterium | reverse complement strand
TTGCACGAGCCGGGATGCTCGCTAAGATGAAATCGCGCGAACCACTGCTCGGTGGAGGCTCTCTAAGAAAAAAGGCGCCCAACTGCCTGCCGGGACTACATCCACCCATAACCGGACGTCTCGGCAACAACTTCGTTGGGCGTCCTTGAAGGGACACTGAAAACACGATCCGACTGCCGCAGCGGAGTACATCGTCACCCGATTGCCAGGGGCCGCGATGGGCCCCAGTACCGCAAGGTACGGCAGCTCTGCTCACCCTTCGTCGGATCCTTTTCCCACGGAGGTCGTGATGGCCAACAAGTCCCTCTTCGCCAGCCTGATGAGCCATTTCGCCCGTGCCGACTCGCAGAACGAGGCGGGCGGACCCGCTTACCAGTTCACGCCCAAGCACGCCCTGGCGCAGCTTGCCGCCACCGGCTGCTTCAACGGCGCCTATTACGCCGAGGCCGAGGAGCAGCTCGCCGCGCTCAAAACGCTCCTCGAACTGGTCGACGACAACGCCTTCCTCGCCCGCTTGGCCCTCTACAGCCGCCAGCGGGCGCTGATGAAGGACATGCCGGTCGCCTTGGTTCTGGCGTTGTCGCGGCGTGATCCGCCCCTGTTCCACAAGGTCTTCGACCGCGTCGTCGATAACGGCCGCACCCTGCGGACATTCGTCCAGTTTGTTCGCTCGGGTCAATTCGGGCGGAGAAGCCTTTCGTACTCGCTCCAAACCGCGGTCCAGCGGTGGCTGAACACCGCTTCGGCCGAGAAGCTCCTGTCGGCGTCGATCGGCAGCGACCCGAGCCTGCGGGACGTGCTCCGCCTGGCCCGGCCCACCCCGCCGGACAACGCCCGCCGAGCCCTGTTCGGCTGGCTCGCCGGCAGACCGGTTGAGAAGTGGGCGCCGGCTGGCGATGCCGACCTGCCGGAGGAAATCCGCACGCTGGTCGCCTTCCGCGAGGCCGAGTCGGCCGAAGTCCAGCTCCAAATTGCCGCCAATCTCCGCGCCCGCTGGGACCTCGTGGCCGACGCGGCCAAGGGGCCGGAGGTCTGGGCGGCGATCGCCCGCAAAATGGGCCCCCAGGCCCTGCGAATGAACCTTAACACGCTCGTCCGACACGGGGTGATCGGCCCTGACGCCGACCAGAAAATGATCGACTACGTGGCCGGCAGGCTGGCCGATCCGGAAGAAGTCCGCCGCTCGCGGCAGTTTCCCTACCAGTTCCTGGCGGCCTACCTGAGCGCCGGCGAAGAGGTGCCGCAGAAGATCAAGGCCGCCTTGCACGCGGCGGCCGAGACCGCCTGCGGCAACGTGCCGGCGCTTGCCGGCCCGGTGGTGATCGGCTTGGACGTGTCGGGCTCGATGGCCTCTCCCGTCACCGGGCGCCGCGGCCGAGGGGCGACAAGCAAGATGCGGTGCGTCGACGTGGCGGCCCTGTTCGCCTCGGCGGTCCTTCGCCGCAACCCGGAGAGCGTCGTCATCCCGTTCGACACGTCGGCGTACGAAGTCCGAGTGGACCCGGCCGACTCGGTTCTGAGCCTGGCCGAGCGGCTGGCGAAGTATGGCGGCGGGGGGACGAACTGCTCGCTGCCGCTGGCGGCCGCGAACACGCGATTCCGGGACCGGCGGTTCGCCGGTTGCGTGCTGGTCAGCGACCAGGAGAGTTGGGTCGGCGCCGGGCGTGCCGGCTCGACGGCCGTCGTGACCGAGTGGCAGCGCTTCGTGGCCAACCAGAAGCGGCTTGGCGGCGAGGCGGCCAGCCCCAAGCTGGTCTGCATCGACCTCCAGCCCTACACGACCACCCAGGCCCCGGACCGCGGCGACACGCTGAACGTTGGTGGCTTCAGCGACGCCGTGTTCAGCATCGTGGCGGCTTTCCTGGGCGATGACAGCCGCCGGCTGGTGGCCGAAGTCGAGGCGGTCGAGCTCTGAGTTTGCATGGACTGTCCCGAGTCTCACCTCGCTGCCAGGCTCCCGCTTGGAAAGGGCAGCTTCACGCATGGCGGCGCCTGGCATGATGGAACCGGCGCCTTGCCCGGCAAGCCGGTTCCCAAGCTGGAGCTTGGGAACCAGGAAACCGGCGCCTTGCCGGAGAAGCCGGTTCCCAAGCTGGAGCTTGGGAACCAGGAAAGGCGGGCCGGGAGACCCGCCCTACGGGCTCGACAGGCCGGCTGTCTGCCGGTAACCTTGCTCCCATGCGGGCCGCGGCGTACAGCGACCCTTTCGTCCGAACTCACGCGAGCCGGTTTTCATGGCCGATCCTGTAGAATTGCCGATTCTCGTCACCGGCGGCGCCGGATTCATCGGATCGAACTTCGTCCGGCAATGGCTTGCCGAAGAGTCGTCGCCGATCGTCAACCTCGACAAGCTGACCTACGCCGGCAATCTCGACTCGCTCGCCGACCTGGCCGCGGACCGCCGCTATCGGCTCGTCCACGGTGATATTTGCGACCGCCGGTTGGTCTCGGAGCTTTTGGGGGAAGTGCGTCCCCGGGCGATCGTCCATTTCGCGGCCGAGTCGCACGTCGACCGTTCGATCGACGAGGCAGCCGCGTTCCTGGAAACGAACGTCGTCGGCACGTTCCGGCTTCTCGACGCGGCGCTGGGCTATTGGGAGTCGACAGGGCGAGCGGCGATGTTTCGATTCATCCAGGTTTCGACCGACGAAGTCTTCGGCTCACTGGGGCCGGAAGGCCGGTTCGTGGAGACAAGCCCCTACGCGCCAAACTCCCCGTATTCCGCGTCGAAGGCGGCCGCCGATCAGTTCGCACGAGCATATCATCGCACCTACGGCCTGCCGGTGATTGTCACCCGCTGCGCCAACAACTACGGGCCGCGCCAGTTTCCGGAAAAGCTCGTTCCGCTGATGATTCTCAACGCCCTCGAAGGCCGGCCGCTGCCCGTCTATGGCGATGGGCGCAATGTCCGCGACTGGATTCACGTCGATGACCATTGCCGGGCGATCCGCTGCGTGCTCGAGCGCGGAGGGCCCGGCGAAACCTACAATATCGGTGCCGATTGCCAGCGGACCAACCTCGAGGTCGTGGAGACGATCTGCGACCTGGTTGACCGGCTCCAGCCGCAGCCGGCCGGCGGATCCTGCCGCCGGTTGATCGAGTTTGTCCGAGACCGGCCAGGCCACGACCGCCGCTACGCGATCGATGCCGCGAAGATCCGCCGAGAGCTGGGCTGGGCGCCTCGCGAGGATTTTGAAACGGGGATCGAGCGGACCGTGAAGTGGTACGTGGAACACGCCGAGTGGGTCGACGGCGTGCGAAGCGGCCGATACCGGCAGCGCCAGGGGCTCCGCGATCAGGGGCCGGCCCCCTCCGGGTGACCTCGATCGGCAAAGGGATTCGCATGAGTTCAGACAAGTCATACTTCCGAAAGGGGATTCTGCTCGCCGGCGGCGAAGGCACGCGGCTGCATCCGATCACCCGTGCCGTGAGCAAACAGCTCCTGCCGATTTATGATAAGCCGATGATCTACTATCCGCTGTCGATGCTGATGCTGGCCGGCATCCGCGAAATCCTGCTGATCTCCTCGCCGGGGCATCTCGATTTGTTCAAGCGGTTGTTCGATGACGGAGGCCATTTGGGGCTCTCGATCAAATACGCGGCTCAACCGGAGCCCGGGGGCATCGCGCAGGCGTTCCTGATCGGTGGCGATTTTGTTGGCAGCGATCAGGTGGCGCTTGTGTTGGGCGACAATATCTTCTATGGTCAGGGCCTGCAATCGATGCTGGCCCGCGCGCTGGGCCGATCGCAAGGAGCAACGATTTTTACGTACCCGGTCAAGAATCCGGAACGCTACGGGGTCGTGGAGCTCGACGCGCGAGGCCGGCCGATGTCGATCGTGGAGAAGCCGGAGAAGCCGGCGTCGAACGAGGCAGTCACGGGGCTTTATTTCTACGACAGCCGCGTGGTGGAGATCGCCGGTCGCCTGCGCCCCTCGGCACGGGGTGAACTGGAAATCACCGACGTGAATCGCGCCTACCTCGAAGCGGGCCAGCTTTACGTCGAGCGATTCGGCCGCGGGTTCGCCTGGCTCGACACGGGCACGCCCGAGCTGCTGCTGCAAGCCGCCAATTTCGTGGAGACGCTCGAGCTTCGCCAGGGCCTGAAGATCGCCTGCCTTGAGGAGATCGCGCTTTACAAGCGATTCATCTCGGTCGAGCAGTTCTGCCGGCTCGCCGATGCCGAGCGGAACACCTACGGCGAATATCTGCGCAGCCTGCTTCGCCGCCCGGACGGGCCGCTGGCCCGGCCGTAGGATGGAGTCCAATGAACTCAGGCAGGGAACGAGCAATGGTTTTTCACGAAGGCCCGATCGAAGGTTTGGTCGTTCGCCCGCTAACCAGGCACGAAGACGCCCGCGGTTGGCTGATCGAGTTGTTTCGCTGCGACGAGCTGCCGCCGGAGCTGGCGCCGGTCATGGCGTACGTCAGCCAGACGCTTCCCGGGGCGACTCGCGGGCCGCATGAGCATCGCGATCAGACCGATCTTTTCGCCTGTTTTGGCCCCGGCGACTTGGAGCTGGCGGCCTGGGACACGCGAGCCGCCTCTCCGACCCGGGGGAACCGCACGACGCTGAGGATTGGCCGCTCCAACCCAACGCTTGTGGCGATTCCGCCGGGTGTCGTCCATGGATATCGCAACACGAGTGAGGAGCCGGCACTGGTTATCAATGCGCCCAACCGGTTGTATGCCGGCCGCGGGCGGAGCGAACAGGTCGACGAAATCCGGCACGAAGAACGAGCAGACAGCCCGTTTCGGCTGGACTAGACGAAGCGGCAAGCGCGGGCAGGGGCGAAAAGCTGTCAGCCGTAACCTGTGACCTTCAACAAACGCCCAGACTCCACATGACCGAACCCGGCATCAGCGATCGCATCCTCGTCACCGGCGCGGGAGGCCGATTGGGAAGTGAAATCCGCCGCCTTTTCGGCGTCCGGGCGACCGGCGTGGATTTGCCCGAGTTGGACCTCACCGATCGCGAGTCGGTGCGTCTGGCTTTCTCCCGGTGTCGCCCCCGACTGGTGATCAACACCGCGGCCTACACCCACGTGGACCAGGCTGAAAGCGAGCCGGAACTCTGCTGGGACGTGAATGTCCGAGGCGTCGAGCGCCTCGTGGAAGCGTGCCGCGAGGCCAGTGCCGCCCTGGTGCAGATCAGCACCGACTACGTGTTTGACGGCCGCAAGACGTCAGCCTACGTCGAGACCGACGAGCCCAATCCGCTCAGCGCATACGGCCGGTCGAAGCTCGAAGCGGAACGCATCGCCGCCGCGTTGCCAAACCACCTGATCGTCCGGACGGCCGGGCTGTTTGGCCCCGCCGGTCCCGCCTCGCGCGGCAGCTTCGTCGAGACGATGCTCCGACTGGCCGAGGGCGGCAAGCCGATCCGGGTCGTGTCGGACCGGTTCGCATCGCCCACCTATACTTGCGACCTCGCCAGGGCAATCGAGTCGCTCCTGCGCGCCGGAGCGACCGGCGTCTACCATGTCGTGAATGCAGGCGCCACCACCTGGCACGAGATGGCCGTTGAAATCTTGCGATTGGCCGGCAGGCACGCGGTGGTGGAGCCGGTCCTCTGCGCCGATTACCCAAGCGCGGCGGCGCGGCCCAGGTTCAGCGCGCTGGACACGCGGAAATACGACCAGACGCCGGGCCGATTTCCCATGCCCCGCTGGAGCGCCGCCCTGGCCGCCTACCT
The DNA here is from genome assembly GCA_023621895.1 of Planctomycetota bacterium. Lineage (GTDB taxonomy): Bacteria > Planctomycetota > Planctomycetia > Pirellulales > Thermoguttaceae > JAAYCB01. Next base: position 3,083 of record JAMOAF010000506.1, on the reverse strand, counting down.
CGCATCCGGTAGGGGCCACTAGCCGCTCGCGAGGGGCTATGGTAAGTTGCCCGGGATAGACACCGCAGAGCGCGCAATCGTCCCACAATGCGCAACCGTTACTGGCGTCGTGCCGTGCATAAGCTTCGCTATCCGACATAACAACATAAACCTTAGCGCTTTCGCAAATTGCGCCGACAACTACTGAGCAGGACCATTTCTCGCATCTCTGCCGGCAGGTTGGTCAGCCGCGCACTGGCTCGGGCACTTATTGGTTGACAGGAGCAGGCCGTGAGTATCCAGAATCTCCACAAGATCTTCGACCCCCACCGCGTCGCCGTGATCGGGGCCAGCGACACGCCGACAAGCGTCGGTTACACCGTCCTCCGCAACCTGATTGGTTCCGGCTTTCGCGGCGTGGTCTATCCGGTGAATCCGAAGCGCGAATCGGTTCAGGGCATCCAGGCGTACCAGGATATCAAGAGTCTGCCTCACGCGCCGGACCTGGCGGTGATCTGCACGCCGTCGCCAACGGTTCCGGGCCTGGTGCGGTCTCTCGGCGAGGCGGGTACGCGGGGAATCGTGATCATTTCGGCCGGCTTCCGGGAGATCGGAGCCGAGGGGCGCAAGTTGGAGGAACAGGTGCTGGCCGAGAAGGCGAAATTTGACGGCATGCGGATCCTGGGGCCGAATTGCCTGGGGATCATTGTGCCGGGCATTTCCTTGAACGCGAGTTTTGCCGCGTCAACGCCGCAGAAGGGCCACATCGGTTTCATTTCCCAGTCCGGCGCGCTGTGCACCTCGGTGCTCGACTGGGCGATCGATGAAGGGATCGGATTCTCCTACTTCGTTTCCGTGGGCAACATGCTCGACGTGAGCATGGCCGACCTGATCGACTACTTCGGTTCGGCCACGGAGACACGCTCGATCATCCTCTACATCGAGTCGCTGGCCCATGCCCGCGAGTTCATGTCGGCCACGCGGGCGTTCGCGCGAACCAAGCCGATCGTCGCCTACAAGGCGGGCCGGTTCACGGAGTCGGCCCAGGCGGCCGCCTCGCATACCGGGGCGATGGCCGGCGTCGACGCCGTTTACGAAGCCGCCTTCCAGCGCGCCGGGATCGTGCGGATATTCGAAGTCGACGACATGTTCGACTGCGCCGAACTCCTTGCAAGGCAGCAGCCGCCCAAGGGCGACCGCCTGGCGATCATCACCAACGCCGGCGGGCCGGGCGTGATGACCACCGACGCCCTGATCGCGCTCGACGGCAAGCTGGCCACGATCTCGGAAGAGACGATCAACAAGCTCAATGAGTGCCTGCCGCCGTTCTGGTCGCACGGCAACCCGGTCGACGTGCTCGGCGACGCGCCGGCCGATCGATTCGCCCAGGCGCTGGAGATCGTCATCAAGGACGACGGGGTTGACGCCGTGCTGGTGATTCTCACGCCGCAGGCGATGACCGACCCGGCGGCCACGGCCCGGGCGGTCGGCAAGGTCGCGGCCAAGGCCCACAAACCGATTCTGGCGGCTTGGATGGGCGGCCGCATGGTCAGCGAGGGACTGCAACTGCTCAACGAAGCGGGAATCCCGTCGTACACGGCGCCCGAAAAAGCGATCCGCGCGTTCATGCACCTGGTTTCGTACGCCCGCAACCTGGAAGTGCTACATGAAACGCCGCGTGATCTGCCGGTGGCCTTTACGCTCGATCGCAAGCGGCTGCGGAACGTGTTCAACACGATCCTCACCGAGGGAAACGAAATCCTCTCGGAGAATGTCTCCAAATCGTTTCTCGAAGCCTACGAAATCCCCGTCACCAAGCCCTACTTGGCGCGGAACGCCGACGAGGCGGTCGAGGTCGCCAACAGCGAGAGCTACCCGGTGGTGCTGAAGATCCATTCGCCCCAGATCACCCACAAGACCGACGTGGGCGGCGTGCGACTGAACATCAGCAACGAGCAGTCGGTTCGCACGACCTTCGCCAAGATGGTCGCGGAGGCGGCGGAAAAACGCCCCGACGCGGAGATCATCGGCGTCACGGTGCAGAAAATGGTCAGTTATCCCAACAGCTTCGAGCTGATCCTGGGCACGAAGCGCGATCCAATCTTCGGCTCGGTGATCATGGTCGGCATGGGGGGCGTTGCGGCCGAGGTGTTCCGCGACCGCGCGTTGGCCCTGCCGCCGCTGAACGAGTCGCTGACCCGCCGGATGCTCGAATCGCTCAAGTCGTGGCCGCTCCTGCAAGGCTATCGCGGCAAGCCGGGGGCCAACATCGACCGGCTGATCGAGGTCATCATGCGGTTCTCCTACCTGGTCGCCGACTATCCCCAAATCCAGGAGCTTGACGTCAACCCCCTCCTGGTCACGCCGGAAGACGTGGTCGCGCTGGACGCCCGGGTGGTCATCGACCGCAGCGCCGTCGTCCACACCGTCAGGCCCTACGCCCACCTGGCAATCCGGCCTTACCCGGAGGAATTTGTCACCACCAGGACGCTTCGCGACGGCACGGAGGTGATTCTCCGCCCGATCAAGCCGGAGGACGAGCCAATGTGGCACGACCTGTTGGCGAGCTGCTCGACGCAGTCGATCTGGTTCCGGTTCAGCTACCTTTTCAAAGAGACGACCCACGAGATGGCCTCGCGATACTGCTTCGTCGACTACGACCGCGAGATCGGCATTGTCGCGGAAGTTGAGGAAGGCGGCGAGCGAAAGCTGATCTCCGTCGGCCGACTCGTGGCCGACATGAACCACCATACGGCCGAATATGCCGTGATCGTCGTCGATCGCTGGCACGGGCACGGGCTGGGCGGCCTGGTGACGAATTATTGCGAAGAAGTCGCCAGACGCTGGGGCGTCAAGCGGATCGTGGCCGAGACTTCCAAGGACAATGCCCGGATGATCGCCACGTTTCGCAACCGCGGTTTCGAGTTGAACGAGGGCCAGGAAGAAGACGTGGTCATCGTCTCGAAAGACCTCGTCTGACCGGCCCGCTCCGCATTACCCTACCGCCCCGATGGTCCGCGCTCGTTGGGGCGGCGCTGCCGTGCTGGCCGTGTGGAATCCTTTGGTTGCCGGCGAGTCTGGCGGCGATTCAGACCTCCTTGAGA
>JAMOAF010000716.1 GCA_023621895.1 Planctomycetota bacterium | reverse complement strand
ACGATTACCTGCGAGGGTGCGTGCGCCGAACGAGAGAAAAAGGAAGGCGGCCGGGCGGCTACATCGCCCTGAACCGAGTAGTTTCTCTAAAGTCAATCGCGGTGACAGCGGAGCGTTTCTTGGTTCCCAAGGTTCCCCTTGTTCCCAAGGTTCCCCTGGTTCACAAGATTCCCCTGGTTCCCAAGCTCCAGCTTGGGAACCCTACCTTCAGACTGTGGTCTTCCTCCTTGCGCGCGCCCGGCAGTATGGCGGCTTCAAGCGAGCGTTCCCAAGCTGGAGCTTGGGAACCAGGGGAGAGGGGGAGGAGGCGGAACAGGTGAAGGCGAGCGTTCCCAAGCTGGAGCTTGGGACCGAGGGGAGAGGGGATGAGGAGGGACAGGTGAAGGCGAGCGTTCCCAAGCTGGAGCTTGGGAACGAGGGGGAGGGGAGGAGAACGAGGGAAAAGCCCGGGATTTGGACTTTGGAGATTGGTCCTTGTCCCTAGCGGATGGCCCCGTTGACGATTGTGGCTAGATCAGCGGTTTCTTGTTCGGACTGCCCGGAATGTCGCGGACATACCGGGGGACGGCGTAGCCAGGCAGGCGCTGCCGAGCTTCTTGGACGAGCTTCGCGCCGACGGCCTCGGGGACTTCAAAATGGGCGGCGCCCGCGACCCGATCGAGTTGGTGAAGGTAATAGGGCATGACGCGGTTGTCGGCGAGCCGCTCGAAGAGCTGCACCAAGGCGTCGACGTTGTCGTTGACGCCGCGGAGCAGCACACTCTGGCTGAGCAGCGGGATGCCGGCGTCGGCCAGCCGCGCGATCGCCGCCGCGGCTTGCTCGTCGATCTCGGCCGCATGGTTCACGTGCAGGACGACGACGACGGTCAGCCGGGTAGAGCGGAGCGCGGCGACAAGACTAGGCGTTACCCGTTGGGGAATCAACACCGGCAGACGCGTGTGCACCCGTAGCCGGCGGACCTGTGGAATCGACGCGATCTGGCCGGCGATTCGGGCAAGTCGAGCATCGTCGAGCATCAGGGGATCGCCACCGCTGAGAATCACCTCGGTCAGTCCGGGGTCGGTCGCCGCCCGGGCAATTGCGTCCTCCAGATGACGAGATTCACCCTCCCCAGCTTGTCCGGTTTGATGTCGCCGAAAACAGAATCGGCAATGGACGCCGCAAAGGCGCGTTGCTACGATGAGGGATCGACCCTGGTACTTTGCCAGCAGCCCGGGAACCGGCGAGGCTGCGGCCTCGCCGAGCGGGTCCTCGCAGAAACCGGCGGCCGGCAGGAGCTCCTCGGCAGTTGGCAGGATTTGCCGGAGGAGTGGATCGGCCGGGTCGCCGGGCGTGATCCGCGCCAGGAAAGGTCTCGGCACAACGAGCTTGAATCGCCCGGCTGCCTCGCCGGCCGCTTCCGCCAACTGGCCGGAGAGTCCCAGCAGGCGGCAGAGTTGGGCTGCCTCGGTCACCGACCGGGCGAGCACCGTCTGCCAGTCCGGGGGAGCGGAAGCCGGGGGTTGAGTTGCCGCGTCGGAACGTATCATGGCGGAGGGATGGCGGATCGAACGCCCCGGCACGGCAACACGCGCCGCCGAGGGAAAAAACCGAGCGCGGGCCGATCGAATGGTCTTGCGCTGCCGGTCACAATCCAATCGTATCACAACCCCGACGGCCCAAGAAGTGAGCCGGGCGGATTGCGCGAGGGTCGGCAACCGCGGGGGTTGGCAGTCACGCGACTCCAAGACAATTGAGGACGCCAAACGTGGCAGGTTACAACACGAGTGATTTTCGCAAGGGGATCAAGGTCGAGATGGACGGCGATCCATACCTGATGATCGAGTGCAACTTTGTGAAGCCGGGCAAGGGCCAGGCCCTTTACAAGTGCAGGTTTCGGCACCTGATCCGCAACACGGTCATCGACCGGACGTTCAAGAGCGGCGATTCCCTGGAAGCCGCCGACGTCCACGAAATCCAGGCCCAGTATCTCTACCGCCAGGGCGACATGTTCGTCTTCATGGACAACGAGAGCTACGAGCAATACGAACTCGGGCTCGACCAGGTCGACGAGGCCTGGAAGTACCTCAAGGAGAGCATGGTTTGCAGCATGCTGCTCTACAACAACAATCCGATCGGCGTGACCCCGCCGAACCACGTCGTTCTCCGCGTCGAATACTGCGAACCGGCCGTGCGGGGCAACACGGCCACCAACGTGACCAAGCCCGCCAAGATGGAGACCGGCGCCGAGATCATCGTGCCCAATTTCGTGGAGACCGGCGAGATGATCCGGATCGACACGCGAACCGGCGAGTACATCGAGCGCGTGAAGGAATGACCCGCCGAGCCGCCTCTTTGCCAGGCCCCAAGCGCGATGTTTCGACTGCCCCGTGAAGACTTCCGCCCGACCGCCGATTGGACCGCTCTCCGAGAGCGAGCCGGGCTGCTGCGCCGCCTGCGGCTGTTCTTCGACCAGCGCGGCTTTCTCGAGGTGGAAACGCCGCTGCTGTCGGCCGACACGGTGGTCGATCGGCATCTTGACCCGTTTTCCATCGAGGTGCCCACCCCTGGCGGCACGCGGACCTATTGGCTACAGACTTCGCCCGAACTGGCCATGAAACGCCTGCTGGCCGGCGGCGCCGAGGCGATCTACCAGGTCACTCGGGCGTTTCGCCAGGAAGAGCTCGGGCCCCTGCACAACCCCGAGTTCACGCTCGTCGAGTGGTACCGGGCGGGCGACGACATGGCCGCGGGCATGGCCTTTCTGGACCAATTGTGCCAGGCGATGTTGGGCCGCGGCGCCGCGGAGCGGCTCAGTTATCGCGGCGCGTTCGAGCGCTACGCCGGGCTCGATCCACTCACCGCCCCGCTCGAGGCGCTCCACTCGGCCGCACGGCGGACCTCCGCGCCGCCGGCGAGCTTTCGGCCCGATGATCGCGACCTCTGGCTCGACTGGATTCTGACCGAACAGGTTCAGCCTCACCTGGGCCGGACGCGGCCGGCGATCCTCTACGACTATCCCGCTTCGCAGGCGGCGCTGGCCCGGGTGCGAGACGAATCGCCCCCGGTGGCGGAGCGGTTTGAACTGTTCGTCGAGGGGATCGAGTTGGCCAACGGCTATCATGAATTGCTCGATCCGGAACTGCTGCGGCGGCGAAATGCCGCGAACAACGCGGCTCGGGCGGCGGATGGCAAACACCCGCTTCCTGCCGACAGCCGGCTGCTCGACGCGATGGAGTCGGGCCTGCCGCAGACCACCGGCGTCGCCCTGGGATTCGACCGGCTGGTGATGCTCCGCACCGGCGCCGAGCGGATCGACCAGGTCGTGGCGTTTCCGTTTGACCGAGCATGAGGAGAATCGCGTGGGTGAACCGTTCGATCCGTATCGTGACGCCTTGGTGGTCGAAGAGAAGACCCTCTGGCCCAATGAGTTTTCCGAACTTTCGGCGGAAGAGAAGGGCCGCATCGAAAGCCGCCTCCATCGCGACGCCGCCAAGGCGGCGGAGTTGGCGTACATCCGCCTCCACGCGGGCTTCTGCCGCCAAATCACCGTGACGGAAGGCGACATCCAGCGGCTCCGGGAGGCGAGTTGACTGGCCGCCCCCTCCAGCAGATGCGTGCCCGCCGCCGATTGGCCCGACACATCGCACTCGAGGACACCCAAGTGACTGCCGAGACTGAAATCGTCCGAGTTGAACTGGCCGAGCGAAGCTACGAGATCCACATCGGGGCAGGAAACCTCGACCAGGCCGGGCCCCTACTGGTGGGGCGGGGCCGTACAACCCACGCCGTGGTCATTACGGACACAAACGTCGAGACGCCTCATGCGATGGCCGTGGCCGAAAGCCTGTCGGATGCGGAAATCGGCGTCGACATCGTCGTGCTCGAGCCGGGAGAGCCCGCCAAGTCGATCGAGTCGGCCGCCGGGGTGTGGGAGGGCCTCCTCGATCTGGGCACCGATCGGCGAAGCGTGGTCGTGGCGGTCGGCGGAGGCGTCGTCGGAGACCTGGCCGGTTTCGTTGCCGCCACCTTCGCGCGTGGGCTTCGCTTCTTTCAGGTTCCGACCAGCCTGCTGGCCCAGGTGGACAGTTCCGTCGGCGGCAAAGTCGGAATCAACCTCCCCAAGGCCAAGAACATGGTCGGGGCCTTTCTCCAGCCCGACGGAGTGCTGATTGACACAAGCACGCTCGACACGCTGGACCGCCGGCAGTATCGGGCGGGACTGGGTGAAGTCGTCAAGTACGGCGTGATCCTCGATCCCGAGCTGTTCGAGAGGCTCGAATCCGAGATCGATCGCCTGCTCCGCGCCGATCACCGGTTGCTCCGCGAAGTGGTCGCCCAGTGTTGCAGGTTGAAGGCCAGGATCGTGGAACAGGACGAGCTGGAGACCAGCGGGCTCCGCGCGGTGCTCAACTACGGGCACACGTTCGGCCACGCCTTCGAGACCTTGGCCGGCTACGGGGAATTGCTCCATGGCGAGGCGATCGCCATCGGGATGTTGTGCGCCAGCCGGCTTGCGGAACGGTTGGGCCGGATCGACGCGGCGTTGACCGAGCGGCAACGGCGGCTCCTTGCCGCGCTGGGCCTCCCCACCGAGGCGCCGGACGTCGATCCGGACCTGGTCTTGAAAACGATGATGCACGACAAGAAAGTGCAGCACGGAAAGCTACGGTTTGTCCTGCCGTCGGGACTGGGGCGCGTCGACCTGGTCGGCGACGTTTCCGCCGAGCAGGTGCGGGCGGTGCTCACTCGATAGGCGGCCGATGGCCGATCTTATTCCCGGCCGGCCCGGTAGGCGCCCATCTGGGCCTGGCGGGCCTGCATCAGCGCCTGTTCCGCCTCGGCGATGCGGCCGGCTTTTTGGCAGATCGTGCTCAAGGCGATGAAGCTGAATGGGTCGTCCGGCTCCAACTGGCAGACTCGCTGGGCGTGCTCGATGGCCTCGTCGTCGCGTTCGAGTCTCTGGTAGAACACGCTCAAGGCGGCGTGCGCCAAGGCGTAATCCGGCTGGTCCGCCGCCAATTCTTCCAGCTTGGCGACTGCCGCCTCGAGATCTCCGCCCTGCTGCAACCGGATTGCCTCGTCGTATCGGTCCACTTCGCTCGGCATCGCCGGGGTTTCCTCGCTTGACCTGGTCATGGGGAAAACAAGAGAACAAGCCGGCCGCACCGGTTGGCGGCGGCCCTTTGGTTCCAATCCCCCTAGTTTACGCCCCGGCCCGCCCCGCGGCTAGGCCGGCCGGAAGCCTCGGACCGCGGAACGGGCATCGCTTTGGATTTGGCGGAATCGGCCGGGCAAGGTTCAAGGCGGACTCGCCAGGGGCCAGAGCGTGGGCAGGGTTGAGCCTTCGGCTGGGGATGCCGGGCAGAGGGGATTTGGACCTTGGACCATCGATTTTGACCCTTGTCGCCAATCGCTCCACCGGGCGCACCTTTGCGGCCGGGGAAAGCCAGTCTAAAATGGATCGGTGTGGCCTCCGTTTACCACCCCCCGTCAGAGAACAATCGTGAGCAATAGCCCCGCCCGTGCGGCAACCCTCCCGGACGATCAGGATCACCCAGGCCTGAAGCGTGCCCTGATTGCCGCGCAGACGGCCGACGACCACCGCGGCCGCGACATCGTGATTCTCGACATGCGCGAGATGACGACATTCTTTGACTTCTTCGTCATCATCTCGGGCACGAGCCGCCGGCAGCTTCACGCGATCAGTGAGGAGATCGATCATGCCCTGGAGGAGGGGATGGGCGACCGCCGGATCGGGATCGAAGGCTACGACGAGAGCCGCTGGATCCTGCTCGACTACGGCGACGTGGTGATCCACCTGTTCGAGCCGGAAACGCGCCAGTACTACGATCTGGAGAACCTTTGGGGCAAGGCGAATCGGATTGCCTTTCAGCCGGCCAGCGCCAACCGCTCCGAGACCCCTTGAGCCATCGCGGGGCAGCAGAGGTCCGGACTTGAAGAGAGAATCACAGGATGCGGGTCCGCGGCAGCCGCCGGGCGGCCTTTTCGAAGCTCACCATGCCGGCATCGCCGGCCAGGTATTCGGCGTGGATCAACCGGTCGACAAAGCCCGGCTTCTGCGCGCCGCCGAGCGCCGCCCGGAGCACTTCCACGATCGGGGAACCCGCTTCCGCGCGAACCGGTCCGTCCGTCAGCATTTGGATAAGAACCGCGAGCGCCTTACGCTTCGGGACCCCGTAGTGAGCATGGAGCGCGAAATACGTCTCGCAAACGACGAGATTCGACGCCACAAGGTGCGTGCCGGTCCGCGCCGCCTCGTCGACAAACTGCGCCGCCCGGACGGCCAAAGACTCCGGCTCGCCGACAATCAGCCGCAGCACGACCGAAGTGTCGAGCCCGAAACACTCACTCCGTGTCACGGCCTTTCGCCTCCTCGATGCTTCGCCGAATCGACGCCATGTCGTGCGGCTTACCGGCGGCATATTGCTTCAGCGAGCCCATCCAGGCAAACCGCGAGGGTGGCCGGGCCGGCCGAATAATCCAGGTGTCGCGGCCGTCGAGGCGGACGCGTTCGACGCTGAGGGAATCGCCCGGCCGCACGCCCATGTCGTCGCAAAGGGCCCTCGGCAGAGTCGCCTGCCGTTTGCTGGTAATTCGGATGATTGACATGTCGACTCCTCCTTACTATAAACATATCTGAGTAAGGAGCGCTGGTCAAGGTATTTGTTCGTCCCATCACAAGGCTCCGCCAAACACTGAAAGACCATATCGTGAGTATTCTCCCCGAACTGGAGCGCCGATTCCGGCACGCTTTGGCCCCGCTTGAGGAAGACCCCGATCCGCTCCTGGCGATGATTCGCCGCAGCCAGGACCCGAAGTTCGGCGACTACCAGGCGAATTTTGCCATGGCCTTGGGCAAGAAGCTCGGCAGAGACCCGCGCCAGCTTGCCGCCGAGGTGGCTGGGCGGCTCTCGGTCGAAGGGTTTTGCGAGCCGCCCGAGGTCGCCGGCCCCGGCTTCATCAACCTCCGGGTGCGCGACGACTGGATCGTCGACCAGTTGACCGCGGCGGTCGGCGACGAGCGGCTGGGCGTGCCGGTCGCGGCCGAGCCGAAGACCTGCGTGGTTGATTTCTCGGCGCCCAACGTAGCCAAGCCGATGCACGTCGGCCACATTCGCTCGACCTCGATCGGCGATGCCTTGGCCCGGACCTTGAGATTTGCCGGCCATCGCGTGGTCACCGACAACCACATCGGCGATTGGGGCACGCAGTTCGGCATGATCATTTACGGCTACCGGAACTTCTGTGACCGAGAAGCGTATGGGCAGGATCCGGTTCGCGAACTGTCGCGGCTCTACCAACTCGTCCGCCGGCTGATCGACTACCACGAGGGCAAGACCCGGCTTGCCCCGCTGGTGGAAAAGCTGGCCGGCCTGGAGGCCCGCCTCGCCGAGATGCACGCCGAAGCCGCCGCCGAAGGGAAGACGGGCGACAAGAAAGTGAAAAAGGCGATCCATCGCCAGCAGAAGGACATTGGCGAGACGCGCGAAGAGCTCGACGAGTTGCGGGCGAAGCTCGAGGCCGTCGAGCAGCATCCCGCGCTATCAAAACTCGCCGCCGAACATCCCCGGATCGGGCAGTCCGTTCTTGAAGAGACCGCCAGGCTGCACGCCGGCGACGAAGAGAATCGACGCTTGTGGCGAGAATTCCTGCCCCCCTGCCTCGCCGCGCTCGGCGCTACCTACAAGCGCCTCGGCGTGGCCTTTGACCACACGCTGGGGGAGAGTTTTTACCACCAGCGGCTCGGGCCGATCGTCGAGGAGCTGATCGCCGCGGGAATCGCTCGCGAAAGCGACGGGGCCGTTGGCATCTTCTTCGAGGGCCAGGATGCACCGATGCTGATCCGCAAGAAGGACGGCGCCTTTCTCTACGCCACGACCGACCTGGCCACGCTCCGCTACCGGGTGGAGGCGTGGCAACCGGACGCGATCCTGTATGTCGTCGACTTCCGCCAGAGCCTGCACTTCGAGAATCTCTTCGCCGCGGCCAGGCGGATGGGGTACGAGCGATTGGAGCTGAAGCATGTCAGCTTCGGCACGGTGCTGGGAGAGGATGGAAGGCCGTTCAAAACCCGCGAGGGCGACGCCGTGGGGCTGGAGAGCCTGCTCGATGAGGCGGTTGCCCGGGCGAGAAAAATCGTCGAGGAAAACGACGATGCGAAGCCGGGTGGGGCCGAACTGTCGCCGAGCCAGCGGGCGCGGATCGCCGAGACAGTCGGCATCGCCGCCCTGAAGTACGCCGACCTGTCGCAGAACCGCGACAGCGACTACGTCTTCAGCTACGACAAGATGCTGGCGATGAACGGCAACACGGCCACCTACATGCAATACGCTTACGCTCGCGTGCGAAGCATTTTCGCCAAGGGGGGCGTCGACGCCGAGTCGCTCCGCGCGGCTCGCCCGCCGATCTTTCTCAACACGCCGGCCGAGCGCGACCTGGCCCTCGAATTGCTGCGATTCGGCGAGGCGGTCGATTACTGCCTGAAGGACTACCGGCCGAACCAATTGACGAGCTACCTGTTCGAGTTGGCCAACTGTTACTCGACCTTTTTCGAGAATTGCCCGGTGCTCAAGGCCGAAACGCCGGAGCTGCGCCAGAGCCGGCTCGTTCTCTGCGATCTGACGGCCAGGACGATTCAGAAGGGGTTGGGGCTGCTGGGGATCGACGTTGTGGAGAAAATGTAGTGCGAAGTGCGACCTGCCCGGGGGGAGCGACTCTGTTGACTCCTCACGGCCGCCGGCGTAGGGTAGCGGTGGATGGCAAAGTTGGTCTTTCCGCCGCGATTTCAAGGCAGAACTGGAGCCGGACCATGTCAACTTTTCAGGAGGTTCTCAACGC
>JAMOAF010000287.1 GCA_023621895.1 Planctomycetota bacterium | reverse complement strand
TATGGGATCAACCCAGTTTCCATGGCTTTCGATATTCGTAGTGCAGCAGCGCGTTGGCCGCGTCGCTGTTGGTGAAGCGTTCCTTTTCGGCGTCCCACTCGAGCCTCTGGCCGACCTCGAGCGAGATGTTGGCGATCAGGCTCATGGTTGTCGATCGATGCCCGATTTCGACGTCGGCGTTGGGCTTTTCCCGCGACCGCATGCAGTCGAGAAAATTCCGTGCGTGCAGCGTGGTCGCGTCCTGGTTGCCGCCTTCGGCCTGGACCTTCTCGGGTTCCATCCGCGGCGAGCGGTCCTGGAACTGGCCGCCCCGTTCGGGCTCGATTTCGTACCCCCGGCCGTTCGGAAGGACATACACGGTGCCGAGCGTCCCGCGAAGCTCGATCTCGCCGGCGGGAAACGCCGGGTTGCCGCTCGCCTCGTACTGCCCGAAGATCGCCAGGCGGCCGGAGGCGAATTCGAAGACTGCCTCGAGCGTGTCGGGGACCGTGCGGTCGTCGTCCACGGCGAACCGCCCGCCCATCGCGCAGACGGAGCTGGGGGCGAGTTCTCCGGTGCACCAGCGGATCGCGTCCAGGTAATGCACGCCCCAGTTTCCCATCTGCGAGGAATACAGTTGCCACCAGCGGAATTTGTAGGGGGCGATGTTTTCCTGGTACGGGCGCTGCGGGCGCGGTCCCAACCACATGTCCCAGTTCAAGTCCTCGGGCGGGGCCTTTGGCTGCATCCGCCCGATCCCGACGGGGGACATGTTGCTCAGCCGGTACGCTCGAGACACCGCGATGTGGCCGACTTTGCCGGCCCTGGTCTGCTCGGCCAGTCGGGCGTACAGAGCCGAACTGCGGCGATGCGTCCCGACCTGCACCACTCGGCTGTTTCGCCGCGCCGCCTCGACCATTCGGCGTCCTTCGTGGATCGTCACCGACAGCGGCTTCTCCACGTAAACGTCTTTGCCGGCGTTGCAGGCGTCGATCGTCTGGATCGCGTGCCAGTGGTCGGGGGTGGCAATCACGACCGCATCGAGATCGTCCCTGTCGATCAGGCGGCGGAAATCCTCGTAGGTGTCGGCCTTGTCGTCCAGCCGCGCGTTGGCCTTGGCGAGCGTCGGGCGATCGACGTCGCACAGTGCGGCGATCTGGCAATCCGCGTGGGCAAGAAACGCCGTCATCAACTGCCCGCCGCGGTTTGCAACGCCAATCACGCCCAGGCGAATCCGGTCGTTGGCGCCCAGCGTGCGTCCGTGGCTCGCCTTCGATCGGACGCCCATTCCGATTGCGGCCGCGGCGCCAGCTTTGTTGAAGGTTCTTCGCGAGATTCTGTTGGGCATCGTCTCCTCCAGGCAATCGAGCGCAGAAAAAAGGCACACGGACCGTCCAGCCATGGCATGGTCCCAATCGTAGCTGCCCGCGTGCTGCGCTGTCAACCAACTCGGCTGCCCGCCCGCGAAACGCCTTGAGCGGGTTTTAGGCAGTGTGAAGAGTTCACGCGGAGGCGCGGAGCCGCGGAGAGACGGGGGGAATGGCACGGACTTGTGGATCGAGGGTGGCGTCGTCGCCAAAGTGAAATTCCGGTGGAAGCCCTCGCGCCCCTCTATTCCAGGCAAGTTCCTGACGTACTTCCGCATCGTCAATAACTACATCTTTTCCCCCTCATCCGCGTCTCCGCGTCTCCGCGTGAGCTCGTCCCGCCTCGGCATGCTACGCGGGAGAATCAATATTCACCCCCCCCTTCTTGGCGTATATGGCCGCTTAAAGGGGTGGAAACGTATGGACTTTCCGTTTAGGACGGGTATGTTTGGAGTGGGCGTCGGCAAACGCGATTTTGGCTTCTTTGGGGCGGTCAAGGCGGCAGGACGCGCCGAGGGCCCGATCACGTCCCCCCAAAACTTATCTGAAAGCCGTGGCATGAGCATCAAAACGGTTTTGCTGGCAGAGGACGACCCGGGCCACGAGGCCTTGTTTCGCCGGGTCCTCCCTCATGCGGAAGTGGAGTGCCAGTTGGTGGTCGTCCACGATGGGGTGGAGGCATTGGAATACCTGTTTGCGACCGGGGCGTACGAGAATCGCGATGCCGAGGATATCCCGGATTTGTTTCTTCTCGACCTGAAAATGCCTCGGATGGACGGTTTGCAGGTTCTCCAGGTGCTTCGCAGGGTTCGCGGCGTCGATCGGCAGAAGCTTCCTCCGATCATCGTTCTGACGAGCTCTGATCGGCACGAAGACATCACACAGGCTTATGAGCTGGGCGCCCAAAGCTACATCTGCAAACCGATGAGCTATCCCGAGTTCGCCGACGCGGTTTGCGACACGCTCGAGTACTGGCTGGGGCTGAACCGCGGACTGCCCCGCGATCCTCGCCCCCCCATTCAGGCCACGCCGTGAGCAGCGATTCAAGGTCGCTTTGGACAGGGACCGATACTCGGTCTTGGCGCCGACGATGCGACAATCGGCCAACTCGTCTTGCGTCCTTCCGAGCGGACCGCTATCCTCCCGAGGCTTATCGGTACTGAAAGGAGGGGTCTTCCTGGCGGCGGCCCTCTTCGCGGCGCCTTTTCCAAGATTTCAGGGAAATTTCCCGTGTCCACATCAAGCTCGCGAGCAGCCCGAACAGATTGGACGTGGCCACGAATCGCGATGACGATTTTGGCCTCGGGCGTTGGTCTGTTGGCCTGCGGTTGCGGCATCTCGGCCTCCAGCAGCAACGCCAAGGGCGTCCAGCTTTTTCAGCAGTCCCAGTATCAGACTGCCATCGAGGCGTTCCAAACGGCCGCCCGCCGCGATCCGAACAATGCCGATGCGTGCTATAACCTGGGTTGCGTCTACCATCGTCTTGGTTCGCTCAGCAATAATCCGGCTGACCTGAGCCAAGCGGAACAGTACTACAACATGGCGATCGACCGCAATCCGAACCATGTTGAGGCGCATCGTGCGCTGGCGGTGTTTCTTGTCGAGGGAGGGCAGAAGGACAGGGCGTTCCACCTGTTGGAGGGCTGGGCGACAAGGCAGCCGGACCAGCCGGACGCGCGGATTGAGTTGGCTCGCCTCTACGAAGAACTTGGCGATACGGCGGCCGCCAAGGAACGCCTCCTCGAAGCGCTCAGCATCGATCCCCAAAACCCCCGGACCCTGACGGCTCTCGGACACCTGCGCGAAAAGGTGGGCGACTACGCGCAAGCCTACGACAACTACAGCCGATCGCTCGCCTACGACCGATTCCAGACCGATGTGGCAAGCCGGATGGCGGCGATTCAAGGCGCAGCCGCTCCCGCTCCCGCCTTCACCGCTCCCGGCGGCAACACGCAGGTTGTCCGCGGGGGCGCGGCAAGTCTTCGCTGAGGCTGGCGGCGCCGATTGTCCGCGGCGTGCGGAGCCACCCCATTCCCAAAGCGAGAAATCGGCTGCTAAAATGGCTAGTTTGTCGCAGCACGTAGTCTCTGTAGAAGGAAAGTGCTATGCCGCGCGTGATCGTATTGGATCCTCTTTCGGAAGACGGGCTCAAACTGCTGAAAGCGGCTGGAAACATCGAGTTCGAGGTTCGCACCGGGCTCTCGGGCGAGGACCTGAAGAAGGCGCTTGCCGAGTCTGACGGGGCAATTTGCCGCAGCGGTGTGAAAATAACTGCCCAGGCCCTGGCAGGAAACCGGCGATTGAAGGCGATTGCACGAGCCGGCGTCGGCACCGACAACATCGATAAAGAGGCGGCCACGCGGCTTGGAATCGTGGTGATGAACACTCCGGGCGGCAACACGATCTCGACCGCCGAACAGACGATCGCCCTGATGTTGGCGCTTTCGCGAAATCTCCATCCCGCCTATCAGAGTCTGATCGAAGGCCGCTGGGATCGCAAACAGTACATGGGCGCGCAACTGGCCGGAAAGACGCTCGGAATTGTCGGTCTTGGGCGCATCGGGCAGGCCGTTGCTTCACGGACCTTGGCGTTTGAGATGAAGGTCTTGGCCTATGACCCGTTTCTTTCAGTCCAGCGAGCCAAGGAGCTGGGGGTGAAAGCCTGCGAGTCGCCCAAGGAAATGCTCCCCGACGTGGATTACCTGACGGTCCACACGCCGCTGAACGACCAGACCCGAAATCTGATCGGAAGCGAAGAAATCAAGCTGCTGAAGCCGGGGGCGCGCCTCATCAACTGCGCCCGGGGCGGCATCTACAACGAGCAAGCTCTTGTCGAAGGACTCAAGAGCGGCCAGATCGCCGGGGTGGCCCTCGACGTGTTCGAGTCGGAGCCCTGCACCAACAGCCCTTTGTTCGGGATGCCGGGCGTAATCTGCACCCCCCATCTAGGTGCAAGCACGGAGGAGGCCCAGGCCTGCGTCGCCCTCGAAGCGGCCGAGTTGATCATCGACTTCTTCACGACCGGCGCCATCAAGCAGTCGGTGAACATGTCGCCGCTGGACCCGAAGACGCTCGATGCGATCCGCAACTATTTGAACGTCGCTTACCGGTTGGGGATGCTGCTGGCCCAGGTCGACCACGTCCCCCCCACGTCGTGCAAAGTGAGCTACCAGGGAGAGGTCTGCCGCCGGGATACCTCGCTGCTGACGGCAGCGTTTGCCGCCGGCCTCATGCAACATGCCATGGACTGCCCGGTGAACATCGTCAACGCTGAAATACTTCTCCGCGAGCGGGGCATCGAACTCGTGGAGGAACGCAGCGCCGAGCCGGGAGAATACAGCTCTCTGATCACGGCCCAGGTCACCAGCGACCAGAAAGTCTCCAAGGCGTCCGGCACGCTCTTCGGCGCGCTGCCGCGATTGGTCCGCAAATGTGATTACCGGGTTGACACGTCCCTCGAAGGCATCCTCCTGTTCTTTTACCACCACGACACGCCGGGCGTGATCGGCAAGGTGGGCGCCGTCTTCGGCAAGCACCGAGTGAATATCGCGCAGATGTCGGTCGGGCGAGTCACTAACCAGCCGGGAGGCGAGGCCGTCGGAGTCTTGGCGCTCGACTCGCAACCACCGGCCGAGGCGATCGCGGAACTGCTCTCGCTGGAGCCCATCCACCGGGCTTCGATCGTCAAACTGCCGGCAGCCACCGAGATGCCCCCCTGGATGGGCGGATGAGCGGGGGTCAGCCGGCAGAAACCGGGCAAGGTGCAAGGTTCGATTCCCAGTGACCAAATGACCAAGACTGGGCCGCTCGCCGGGAGCACCGAACCGGCGCAACTTGGGTCTTGAACCTTGGATTTTGAACCTTGCCAAAAAACCCTACAACCACCATGGCGGAGGCCGATTCCGCGCCATTCCCTTCGGACCGTGGCTTCGTGCGGAGTTGAGTTCCCATGCCGGTGAGGTTAGTTTAGAGGGTAAGTGTTCACAACTCGCGCGACGAGCTTTGCTGCGCGCCGCGAAGCCGGCGTCTGACAAGACCGATGCATTTCCCTTTCGTGCTGGCGATCCTGGCTACCCTGCTGATCGCGGACAACTGCCCACCGGCGCCCGTCGAGGGCCTGACCTGGCGGGTGGTTCTGGTGGCTGCCGGCGGAGCAGTGGTCGTGTTTTTTGCCTGGGCAATCGCGATTGCCACTGCGCGGCGGATTGAGCGCGAAGGCGAACATCGGCAGACGATCCTCCTGGAGTTTTCCAGGTGGCGCCGCGTGCACACCGTGCTTTGGATCGTGGTGCACCTGGGCATCTTGCTGGGGCTCGGTTGGAGTCAAATCGTTCGCTTCAACTGGAATTTCGACGGCGTCTTCCTGGCCGACGAGTTGTTGTTGTTCCTGCCGGCCCTGCTTCCTCTGGCTCTGTCGTGGGTGGCGTTTTTCCAGGTCGATCGGGCCGCTTACCAGGCACGGGCGAGAAACGGATGCCCGGCCCCAGGGCACCCCCCCGCGCTGGGGGCTTATCTATCGCTTCACGCGCGGCACTATTTCGGCGTCATGTTGCTGCCGATCCTCGGCCTGCTCGCGGTCCAGGACGCCTTAGCGCTTTGGCTGCCGGGCCTGTTGGCTTCGCCTTGGTCCGTGGTGGTCTACATCCTGCCAATCGGGCTGGTGGTGGTCTTTTTCCCTTCGTTGTTGCGGTGCCTGTGGAGAACCCACGTCCTGCCGCCCGGCCCGCTCCGCGAGCGGCTCGCCTCGGCTTCCGGCCGGGCGGGTTTCGCAGTCCGGGAAATCCTCGTTTGGGACACCGGCGGCATGGTCGTCAACGCGGCGGTCTCCGGTTGGCTGCCGGGAAAACGCTACGTTTTCTTGACCGATGGCCTGATCGCGAGCCTTACGGCCGAGGAGATCGAGGCGGTGTTCGGGCACGAGTTGGGCCATATCCACCACCGTCACCTCGTCTTGCGCGGTCTGGTGATGCTGGCTCCGCTGAGCCTCTTCCTGACCTTTGAGCAACTCTGCCCGCAATCGTCGATCCAGATCCAGGCGATCTTCGCTCGTTTCGACGCGGCGGCGCATCTTCCCTGGTCGCTTGCCCTGCTCGCCGCGCTGTCCACCTACGCGTTCTTCGTCTTCGGCGGATACTGCCGGCTGCTCGAGGCCGAGGCCGATCTGTATGGCTGCCGTGTTCTGGAGACGGCTGATCCGGGGGATGCGTGCGGCGTCTTCATATCGGCCCTGGAAAAGTTGGCGGTGGCCAGCGGTGCCAATCGTCGCCGAGCCGGCTGGCAACACCCGAGCGTCGCTCGCCGCAGCGCGCTTCTGGCCCGCACGGTTGCCGATCCGGCCTGCCGATCCCGCTTGCAGCGCCGGATTCGGCTCCTCAACTGGCTCCTTGTAGCCAGCATTCTCAGCCCGGTTGTTGCCGCGCTGCTTCTGTAGGATGGGTTGCTCGAACGATTTTCGAGGGTGATGTCAGGCTTTTGGCCTTTCCGGGCGGCGGGGTGCTTCTCCAGGAGCATTCAGGCGTTTTCGCCCGCAAGATATCCCGTGCTGAAGGCAGCCTGGAGATTGTATCCGCCAATCGGGCCATCGAGGTCCAAGAGCTCGCCGGCGAGGAACAATCCCGCGGCGCGCTTGCTCTGCATCGTGCGAGAATCGACTTCGTCCAGGGCGACCCCGCCGGCGGTGACTTCCGCCTTCTCGAAACCCAACGTTCCGGTGGTGCGGATGGAAAGCCGTTTCACGGCCTCGACCACCCGGCGACGCTCCGGCCGCGACATTTCGGCCATGCGGCGTTCCGGCGCCAGGCGGGCCTGAACCACCAGCGCGTCGGCAAGGCGCCGGGGCAGCCAGCGTTCCAGGATGCTTGCCACGTGCCGCCGGCCGGACCTGCTCGCTTCTTCTCCCAGGAACTCCTCCAGCCGTCTCTCTTGGATCTCCGGCAGGAAATCGCATACCAGCGTCGGCCGCTGGCCCCGAGGGCGAACACTGACGGCGCGGCTCAAATCGAGTGCAACCGGCCCTGACAGGCCGAAGTGTGCAAACAGGATCGCACCGCGTCTCTGCTCGACGGGTTTCTCGCGCCTCAGGCCGGCCGTCGAACGGGTTTCGTCTTCCACCAGTGTCAACAGCACGTCCGGGACTGCGATTCCTTGAAGGGCCGCGATCCAGGTGGAATCAGTCACGATGGGCACCAGGGCGGGACGGGGCGAGACGATCGTGTGCCCCAACTCCTGCACCCAGCGGTAGCCTTCGCCGGTCGTGCCGCAGCGGGGATAGGAGCAGCCTCCACTGGCGAGCACGACCGTTTCCGCCGCGAGAACGCGCCGCGAGGTGACCAGGCGAAATCCTGACTTGTTGCGGTGGATGTCCACGAGTGGCTCTTCCGGGGCCAACTTGGCGCCGCTCCGGTGGAAACACCGCATCACGGCGTCAAGCACGTGGCGGGCAAGGCGGCTGGCCGGAAACACTTTACCACCGGGCTCGACCTCGGTTCGGACCCCCTCCGCTTCGATCAGTTCCACGAGCTGCTGGGGCCCCAAGGCGGCCAGCGCCGAGTGGAGAAACCGCCCCTTTGGTCCGAACGCCTTGACGATCCCCTTGGTGTCGGTGGCCTGGGTCAGATTGCAGTGGCCGCCCCCGGAAATTAGGATTTTGACCCCCGGTCGGCGGTTTTTCTCCAGCAGCAGCGTGGGGCGCCCCCGTGCCGCTGCCCGGCAGGCCGCAAGGAGCCCCGCCGGCCCTCCCCCTACGACCACCACGGACCAGTTGTCCATCGATCCTGTCCCCTACAACCGTCCCAAGTGCGCGGGATGCCCCATTTTTTCGCACGGACTGATGTTTACTTTGCAGATTGCAATTCAGAGTTGCCGATCGGGGGGTAATAGAAAGAGGCAGGGCCAGCCCCCCATTCTTCGCCTTGGCCTCTGATGAGAAATCGGCGCGGACCTCCCTGAACCCTCCCCCCGGTTTCTCAGTCAAAACCGCCGCGTCGGAGGCTTTCTCGCCTTCGCTCCCCTCCCGGAATGGTCCAACCGAGGAAACCATGAGCCGCCCAGACTATCCTTTGAACGACAAGGTCGTAGCCGCGCTTGAAACGAATCCCTACCTCGCCCGCAAGAATCTCCGTTTCGAGGCCTCGGAAGGCCGAATTACCCTGCGGGGCGTAGTCCGTTCGTACTTCCAAAAACAGATGGCGCAGGAGGCCCTCCGAGTCGTCGACGGCATCGAGGAGATCTGCAACGAACTGGAAGTTGCCGTCCGCTGACCCGCGCGGCTGGTCCCAACCTGCCTGCCGGACTGGACGATCGCCGGGTCAGCGTGGTTTGACTGAGCGTGATCCCATCACGGCTTCGTTGCGATCGCAATATTCCGGCAACTGGCCGCTCAGTCCGTGCATCTCCAGCACGCGGCGGTTCATCGCCGAAAGACCGCAAACGCGCATCACCCCGTTGCGCTCGCGGATTCTCTTCTGGAGCAGGACCAACTGGCCGAGCAGATAGCTGTGCATCA
>JAMOAF010001131.1 GCA_023621895.1 Planctomycetota bacterium | reverse complement strand
CGGATCACCTTGCCCGCCGCGTGCCAGAAGGGATAGACGCGGTAGTCGTGGAACTGGCCGTCGCCCACGGCCGAGAAGGCAGCGGATTTCTCCTGGCTGAAACCGCCGTAGCGCCCCTCGAGCGTCTCGGTCCAGAACAGCTCCCCCGGGCCGGTCTGCTGGCAGCGCATGCGAATGTCGACGTACTGCGTCGGCGAGCTACGGATTTCGAACACAGGCCCGAGCAGGATCGGATCCCAGCCGGCCGCGCGGCCGCGCAAGGCGCCCCGTTCGACACGTGCCGCTTCGATATGCCCGCCCGCGGACCAGCCGAGCAGGTCTCCCTCCTGGCTGAATCTCCACTCCTGGACTACCTGGTGCTCCGGCGCGGCCTGGACCTCGGCCACGGAAAGCACCATGCAGACTACCAAGATGGCGCAGCGGGCAGGAATCTTCATCGTCATCCGTCCTTAAAGAGACACACTACCAATAAATAGCGTAGCCACCGATCTGCCGCTTGCCAGCAGCGGCCCGCCGCCATCATCGGCCTCATGATAACGGCCTGATGCATCGAAAAACAGGATGTCGCCCGCCCTTGTATTGGGCTGCAAAGACGCTTACCATGAAGGTTTGTGACAACTCGGCTCTTGCCTGAGAGAGGTGATGCTGATGATGACCCGTTCTCTGTGTTCGTTGGTTTGCCTGGCGGCCCTTGTGATTCTCCCCCTGGCGGGCTGTACACCCCCCGCTTCCGAGGATGTTCACGGTGTGTATAACGTAAGTACGACCGGTGCGGGCGGTCTTAGCCCGATCACGACCGCCGGCCTCGACGGCGCCGAACCGGGCTTGCCCATCGAGATTGACGTCACCCCGATCACGACTGCCGGTGAATAACCTGACGAAAAGGGTATTCTGACCCCGCCCAGAAGTGGCTTGGCGTGATCGGTGGCGGCTCGCGTCGACGCCTGCAATGGTCGCTTGGCGAAGCGGTGCGGGCTTCAAATTCTTCAGCCGGAATCCAGCCCGTTTCTTCAGCGGCTAGCCCGTTCGACTTGCCGCAGCACGTCGCCGACTTCTTCGTGAACGGCGTCGGTCTGGCGGACCACCAGGGCCCGGCCGGGCCGCCAGTAATAGATGGTGCCCAGGCCGCCGTTGACGTCCCATGAAGCCGGCGCGATGGTCTTCTGAATCAGTTCGACCAATTGCGCGCCGTAGTCGTCTCCAGCCGCTGCCGCTCGGCGCGGTGGCGCGGCGGGCGGGGGCATCGGGGCGGCGGGTGGGCCGCGCCGCGCGAGTCGCTGGGCGAGATGATCGCCGGCTTCGCCCTTTTCGCGAATCGATTTGCGCGTTGGCGGGCCGGCAAGCCGCCGGTTGCGCGCGATCCGTTTGCTGATCTGGTCGCTGAGCGCCTGGAGCCGGCTGCGGACTTTGGCCTTGTAGTAGTCGCGCTGCGCGCCGGCCATGGCGGTGTCGCGCTCCAGTTCGTTGTAGAGCACGAGCAACTCGCGGGCCGCCTCTTCGGCTTGGCTGTCGTCCGGTGCAGCCAAGCGCGGCAGGGCTTCGCGAACCGCTTCGAGCAATTCCCGACCGCTACGCAGCGAAGACGTGGCCCCTGGCGCCGCAATCCCGCCGGCTGCCGTTGCCGCGGGCGGTTGGCTTGGCTGTCCGGCCGCGGCCGCGATTTCGGCAGGGGCGGAAAGCGATCCTCCGATCAACGCCAGCAAGGCAACGCGCAGCGGCACCATGACTTGACCCTCCGGGGAAATTCTACCGGTTTCCGGGGGCGTTGTCGAACCGATTGCACTGCCGATCAGCGCTCGCCGGGTTTGTCGGGCAGTTTCAAGGGGATCATGCGCGTCTCCGAGCCGATCCGCCCCGCGCCGTGGGCGTCGACGACGACGCGAGCCTGCGCGAGCGACGCCGGCAGGTCCAACTCCACCGTTGCTCGGCCTTGCTCGTCGGTTCGCAGCAGCGGAGACCAGAATTCCCATCCGGCGGGCTCCGGCTTGGGTTGGGGGGGACTCGCAACCTTCGAGGAATCGTCCGCAACTTCCTTGGTGGTCTGCCCGTCTTTCCCGTCAAGGTCCGTCTTGTCATCGCGATTTTCCCCAGGTTTTTCGGCCTGGTAGGGGAGAAACGCGACGGCTCGCATCGGCGACTGGCCCGACCCGACAAGCAGCAATCCGACGAGCAGGCTTGCCCCGGCCGCCAGGATCGTCGGCGCCCAGAGCCGGATTCCGCTGGCGATTCGCAGCAGGCTGAGCATCGCCACCAGGACCAGCAGGCCCGCTCCGCCCAGAACCACCAGCGCCAGGAGAATGTCGGCCGCCAGGCGCTCGCGCGCCGGATCGCCCGTGAACTCCTCGCCGGCGCGCCGCTTGAGCGCCGCCAGATTATCCAGCATCAACGGCGGCGGGATTTCCGATCGCCACGCGCGGCGCTGCCGCGCGGGTGTCTCACCATCGGTCTGGCCGATCTTGCCAGCCAATCGTTCGAGAGGCTGCCTTTCGCCCTCGGTTCCCAACAGCAGATCGAGGGCCAATTCCGCCTCCGGCGACTGGCTCAATAAGAAGTCGGGATTGTCCAACGATTCCAAGCGATCCACCGACCCCCGCAACCGAAACTGGGTGGTCATTGTCGGCGGATGCGCGTCGGAGCCAAACACCTCTTCATCGATCACCGATACACCGAGGATGCTACGGACCGGCTTCCCTTTCTCGTCGGTGATGGCGACCTCGAGGCGGCAGCGATCGCCGGGGGCGCAGGCGTTGCCAGCCGACTTGATGTCGACCAAGAGCCTTCGCGACGGTCGCCGGTAGACAAGTCGCTCCGCCAATGGTCGCGGGGGACTTACCCCATAGTCGAAGATCGTCAGCCGGATCACGCCGGAGGCCTCGTCCGGCAGCGGTATCGCCACGGCATGAGCGGCCATCTTGGTTCCCAGTTTTTCAGGCGCCTTGGTCAAGAACGCGGCGTGCCCGACTTCGACGCCCCCGCACGACGCCCTGGCCACCAGTGGCAACCCCGCCTCGGCCGCGCGGACGTTGAATTCAAGCGGCGCGGCCGGGGCAACGACGCTCGATCCGGTGTTGAGGACAATTCTCTGGCTCGGCGAGACGAGCGGCAACTGGGCCGCGCTCTCGGCGCCTTTTGGCTCTTCCACAAGCAGCCGGTATCGCTTGCCGACCTCCGGGGCAAGGCGAAACACGCCGCGGCCGTCGCGGACTGTCTCAACCGCGGCATGATAGGCGCCGATGTCGTCCACAATCCAGCCTTTCAGGTCCACCGGCCGGCCGAGCGCGTCGCGCGCGGTGAAGTAGACCCGGTTTTCCCCGGCGGCGGCCAACTCGCCTCCTTCGGGGAAGAAGCGGACAGCCAGCCTGCCCGTCTGGATCGGTATCGCCGCGGCGATCCGCTCGCTCGCCCCGCGATCGTCGATCGTCGCGGTAAGCAGGCCTTCGCCGCGCTCGATTTGGCCGGGCAACTGGAATCGGATCGCCAGGTCGCCGGCAGCCCCGAGCGACGCCGACTCTTGATAAACCCTCTCGCCGTCGACGGTGGCTTCGATGTCCACCTTGGCGCCACTGGCGGGCGCGCCGCCACGCCCGGTGGCCTTCAGCGCCGCCCAGACCTCGGCTCCGGGACCGTATCCAGTCTGGGCGAAATCCAGTTCGGCACGCACCGCCGCCGTGGCTCGCTGCTCCACGCGGAACTGGCACCGTGCGGGAACAGCGCCGCTGGCCCGGGCGAGGAGCGTGTAGCGGCCCTCGCCCGCGTCGGAAGGCAATGCGAAGCTCCCGGAGGCAACGCCCTCGCGGGCCGGATCGCTTCCGAAGCGTGCCATCGACCGGCCGAGCGGATCGACGATTTCGAACTCCAGGGCCGCGGGATCGGCAACCGCCAAGTGGTATCGCGAAAGCGTGACTGACCGGTAGCGGACCGTCTCGCCAGGCCGATACCCGGGTTTATCCACGCTGACTGAAGTCGCAAGCCCCGGCTTCAGGACAAACAGGCGGCTTTCGGCCGACTCGCGGGCTTTCCCGGTATCGGCGACGATTTCCAACCGGACCTCCTCGGGCAGGTCCAGATCGGCGGGGATGGTCACCTCCAGCTTGCCCGCCTCGTCCGTCTGCTCGGTGTGGGCCAAGAGGCGCGAACCGGCGGGTGAAACCACGGCAAAACTGACTTTGGCGGGAATCGGCCGCCCCGTGACCGAGAGGGTGGAAATCGTGTAGCGTTGATCGACCTTCGCGTGGATCAACGATGGCCCCGTCACGCGCAGCCGCAACTGTTCGCCACTCGAGTCGGCCGTTTGTGCACGATGCTGGCTCCAGCCAAAGGCGGAGAGCAGGATCAGGATCGAGGCGGCGGCGGTGACGGCCCAATAGGCCCCGCGCGACCACGGAGGAGGGCCGGCCGCCTCCACGATCCGCCACGCCGGGGGAGGCTCGCCGCTGGCCGGCGCGACGGCCGGCGGCCTCGCGAGCACAAGCCTTGGCGACTGCAAGCGCGCGGCATCGCCGAGGATCGCCGCCGTCTCGCGCACTTGTTCGTAGAGGCGGGCAAATTCCGCGTCGCTGCCGATCTTGGCGCGCAACCGTTCCGCCTCGTTGTCGGCCAGCAGCCCGTAGATCAACTCCAGCATCTGATCTTGAATATCGGGATCGGGCGGCATTATTTGGGGTCCGTGGTTTTGTTCTCAGTCGGCCGATTCGGGGACAAGGGCCGCCCGCAGTTTTTGCAGCGCAAGCCTCATGCGGGTCTTTGCGGTGCCGACGGGAATATTGATCGCCTTGGCGATTTCTTCGTAGGTCATCTCTCCGTTCTGCCGCAGCAGGAACACCTCTTGCTCTTCGGGGCGCAAGTCCATCAGACCGCGCCGCACCAGGGCCAGCTTCTCCCGCCGGCTGGCCTCCGTTTCGGAACGATCGCTCGCCTGGGCCGCCAGGATTGCTTCGTCTTCCGGCAGTGGTTTTCGCCGCCGACGCCAACCCGCGCCGCGAATGTCGCGGCCCAAATTCAAGGCAATACGGAATATCCAGGCCTTCAGGTTGCCGATCTGCGCCACCCTTTCGTTATGACGCCAACAGCGGAGGAAGACCTCTTGGTAGGCGTCCTGGGCGTCCTCTCGGTTGCCGACCAGGTAGTACAGCGTGCCAAGCAACTCATCCTGCCACTGGGCAAAAGCCTGTTCCAACACGGAGCGGCTTTCAGACGCCGGTTCAAGACTCGAGGATGGATCGCGAGAATTCACTGGCTCGCCCTATCAGACGATTCACCAAGGGAAATCGTTTTCCTTCGCGGGAACGATCCCGATTTTTCGTTGCCGATTCCCGTAAAGCCGAACCTAGCCGAACATCTCCCCCGCGACAAGGGGGTCGAGGCTGGTGCTGGATCGTTTGAGCCGCGTAGGGCATGCCCGGCGGAGGTCTGATGGTCCGCTTGGACCACTACGCGCTATCCAGCCAAAAGGCCGTTAGCCGCGTGGGCTTGCCCCGCGCTTGTGGCACGGCGGAAGTGGGTCTGCGCGGAGCTGTCCACCCTCACGGCTGGGAAAATCGAAGCCCGAGAACGAATCTCTCCCACTCCTCTTGAAACTTTGCCGAGTCCTTCGCGCCCAAGACGCGGAGCAATGTTGCGTAGCCGCAGGGATCGTCGTCGCAGCCGGCGCGGAATTCGCGGTAGAAGCGGCGGAGGAGATTGCGCTGTTGGAGATAGTAGCACAGGTATCGGGCCTGGGCGTAGTTCGTGCCGTTGGGATCGTCGTAAAACTCTTCGGAACTCGTCGAGCAGAGCGTCTCAAACGTGGGCAGGCCGCGTCCCTCGATTGCCTCCTGCAAGCCGGCGAGCCGCCAATTGGTGAAGCCCTGGATCCGCCCTTCGACCATGCCGCACTGTTCAAAAAGCGAACCGAGACCTTCGTTCAACCAGGCGGGGCACCGGGGAAAATCGGCAGCCACGAAGGGATGGACGATCTCGTGGACCAGCGTTCCTCCACCGGTGGCGATGTTCATCACAAGCGCTTTGTGTTGCGACGAGTAATAACCATACGGTGTTGACGGCGAGCTGCCGAAGACTTCTGCCGCGTGCTTTTCGTAGCTCGCCTTGTCTTTGAACAGCCAGACCTCGAGAATCTCGGCCGGCTCCTTCTCGAAAAACGACGCCTTGAGTTGATCGACGGCCCACTTGACGGTCCCCTTCGCCCGGTCGTTGACCTGCCGGGGCTCCTCATCGCCGATCACCACAAAGGGTGGCTCGACGACAACGGTGAATTCGTCGCTCGGCAGCCGCTCCTTCAACCGCATTACGTGCCGGGTGAAATCGGCGGGGGTTGTTCCGGCCGGTTTCGCCTTGGCCACGCTGGTTCGGCTGCCGGGATCGGGTCGCCCCCCGAGCGGGGCGGCACGATCAGGGCCAGCCGCGCCGGCCATACCGCTGGCTGTCGCGACCTTTGGCGGCGCTGGGCCCCGGATTTCCGAGAAGGCGAAAATCACCCCGAGAACGCTCATCGCGGCAATCGAGCCGATCAGAAATCGTCGCAACATCCGTCGATTCCTCGTGCAGGCCGATGGGGGCGGTCTCCCTTGAGCCTTTCTTGCCCGCTTGCCCAAGGCGGACCAGGCGGGGTATTCTTGAAGCATCGGGCAACCTTCCGCGTTGCTCGTGCCGGGGGGGGCGGTGGCATGGTCTTGACGCGATCGGCCAGCGCGCACCCGATCGGAAAACGGGGTGTCCGAGTGATCCAGTGTATTATCCAAAAAATCCACCGTTGCTGCCACAACCGTTGCCTTGGATCGGCGGGGAGACTGGCCGCACTGGCGGTGGGCGTCGTGTTGCTCGTCGGTGCCGCGGCCGGGGGGGAAAAGCAGGGCAACTCCACGCCGGCAGCCGATCGCCGGGCGGAAATCCAACGCCTGATCGAGCAGCTTGGCGACCCCGATTTCACGGCCAGGGATCGGGCCCAGGAGCAGTTGGCCAAGATCGGCCAAGAAGCGTTCGACGCGCTGACCGTGGCCGCGAACGACTCCGATCTTGAGATCGCCTCCCGGGCGCGTTACTTGCTTCGCAAGATCGATGTGCCGGCCGTTCGCGACGGCGATTCCGATCGGGTTCGCACGATTCTCGCCGATTACCGGTCGGTTTCCTCCGGCGAGCGGCTCCGCAAGGTCCAATTGCTGCTCTTGCTCCCCCAGGGAGAGGGTTATGCGGCTGCCTGCCGGCTCTGCCACATCGAGAAGTCGCCCCTGTTGGCAAGGTTCGCCGCCTTGGAGGTGATCAACCGGTGGCCGGTCCACGCCGAGGGACGCCGGCGGATGAAGCAAGCGATCGACGGTGAGCTCAGACTCAGCGGCCAGCCGTCGGCCGAATGGCTGCGCTGCTACCGGCAATTGGACGACGATCCGGCGGGACGCCTCGACGCGTGGCGGCGGCTGACTGATGCCGAGGCCGAGTTGCTCGCCCAGTTCCCGGCCAGGTCCGATCCGCGGCTGGTCGCCTCGCTGCTGTTCCACCTGGCCTGTTGGGAATCGCAAGCCGGCCGGCCGGCCGCCGAAGAGCACTTCAAGGAGGGCCAGAAAAGGGTCGCAGCGCTGGCCGAGGAGACGATCGAGTTCCATCTCGACATGGCGAATTTCTTCCGCCAGCGAGGCAAGGTCGACTGGGCCGTCGAGGAGTACGGGATCGTCCGTGCAATGGGATACGACGAGTACGTGCCTTTTGCCCAGATCGGCCTGGCAGAAACGCTCCACGACGCCGGCCGCGACCGCGAGGCGGCCGATGCGCTCGACGTGATCCTGCAACTGGCGAAAAAACAGAAGCTCCAGAGTCTTGACCTGCTGGAATCGAGTCCTGAAAAAATCGCCGCGCGGATGCACTACATGCGGGCGTGCGAGGAGTCGCAGAAGGGAAACTCCCAGCAGCATCGCTTCCACCTCGATGAGGCGCTGAAGAATGATCCCGAAGAGCTCGACGCCTTGATCGCCGCCTACCGCCTGACCGACCTGGGCGAGGATCATCGGCAGAAGACCGCGGCGATGATCGAGCGGGCGGCCGCAGCGCTGCGGCTTCAGGTCGAGCAGACCCCCGACGATCCTTCAGCCCACAATCAATTCGCCTGGCTGGTGGGCAACACGACCGGCGACATGAGCGAGGCCCTGCGGCACGCCCAGCGCGCGGTCGAACTCGGCCCCGAAAACGGCGCGTATCTCGACACGCTCGCCCACGTCTATTTCTACGGGCTGAACGATTACCCCAACGCGGTCAAGTACCAGTCCCTCGCGGCGAAGTACATGCCCTACTCCGGCCTGATCGCGCAGAAACTCGAAGTGTTCCGCAAAAAGGCCCAGCCGCCCGGAGGGAACGATGCAGAGCGCGGCCTGTGAACGCTTGGGCTGCCAGCAGGCCTGGCTGGCCGTCTCTGTTCTGGTGCTTGCGTTCTGCGTCTTGCTGCCGGCCCCCGATGCGGCGGGCGCGTTGCGGCTGCCGCTGATCGGCAAGCAGTTGCCCGATGTCTGCATGATGAAGCGCGGGTTCGGCGTCGATTGCCCGGGCTGCGGTTTGACGCGCTGCTTCGTGGCGATGGCCCACGGCCGCTTTGCCGAGGCGCGGGCCTATCACCCCGTCGGTGCCGTGCTGTTCCTGTTGCTGGCAGCCCAAGTCCCCTACCGAACGTATCAGTGCTGGCGGCTTCGGCGCGGAGAGGTCGAATTAAAGCACTGGGCGATCCGCCTCTTGCCGTGGTTGCTCGTTGCGGCGATCTTCGTGCAGTGGGGGCTGCGGCTCGTGGTGGAATTCTAAGCCAATCCTCCGAGCAACCGGCCCACGGCGTAGGCGGCGGCCGCCGCAAGCCCGCCCACAAGCAGAGTCTCCAGTCC
>JAMOAF010001019.1 GCA_023621895.1 Planctomycetota bacterium | reverse complement strand
CTTCGTCTTCCTTGATCCGCTGGCACATCTCCAGGCCGCTGTACCCGGCCAGGTTGATGTCCGAGAGAATCAAGTCCGGCGCGTGCATGGCGGCAAACTCGATTGCCGCCCGGGCCGAATTGCAGCACTGGCAATCGAAGCCAGCCGCCGTCAGCACGTTGGCCACGTTTTCGAGCAGTTCCTGCTCATCGTCGACAACCAGGATCAAGGGGGTCTTGGGATTGTTCATCGAATTGATTTCTTTCCGCTGGGAGCCGAACCCAAGACCAGGCAGAAAGCCTTCCCGGTCCGCCGCCGAGCTGCATCGGCAAATGGTCTTCGCATCGGCTCTAACGATTCTCCGCAGTCGGCGATATCCAATACCGCGTCTGCGACCGGCCAAAAAACGATGGTCTCGCCGTCAGTTGCTTCGGCACCGCATCGTCCCGCTAATTAGCCCGTCTTGCCTCGATCGCCCAATCGTTAGAATCCGAGCCAGCGTCTCAAAAGTGCAAAGCCGGAAGGTGAGCCCAATCGCCCAGTTTCGCTGAATGTTCGCCAGCCTGCCGATTTATGGCCGGTTCCCGTTCGTTTTCCAGGAAGGTCCAAGACTCGATTCTCAATGGCCAGCAGCGGGCAAGGCTCGGCCCTTGACGGGGAGGCGCCGGCTTTTGGAATTTGAACCTTGGGCATTGGATTCTGAATCGTTTGCCGTCTCCTTTGAGGGCAGGCGGCCGGCCCGCGGCCTCACAGGGATGCAAGCTGATCCTTGTTGGCGGCGATCTTTGCCACCGCCTCGACGATGTCGTCCATGTCGCCCGTGTCGCCGAGAAACACGTATTGGGGCAGCCACACGCCTTCCGCCGAGAGTTGATCGTTCCTCGGGCAGTGGTTTTGCTCGCGGTATCGGTTCAGCCGCTCTTTGGAGTAGACCTGCTGGAACACCGGCAGGCTCAGCGCCTTGTCGATGAACGGTTGCCTGTTCAGTTGGTCGAAATACATCGTCGTGAACGGGATCTTTTCCGCCCGCAGGGCCTTGAGGAATTTCTCCTTCGGAGCGTCGTTGAAGTGTTCTTTCTGGTACCGGAACCCGTAGATGTAATAGGCCCCCTGGGTGACCCCTTCATGCAGCTTCTGCGGTACGATTCCCGGAATTTCCGCGAGCCGCTGGGCGAGATGGGCGGCATTTTTGTTGCGCGTCCGCGTCTGCTCCGCCAGCGTGGCGAGCTGCGGATTCAGCAGGGCAGCCTCCAACTCGTGCATCCGGTACTTGGTGCCGATGCCGACGCTTTGATTCTTGGCCGACAGTCCCATGTTGTGGAAGGCATAGCACTTCTCCATCAGTTCGGAGTCGTTGCCCACGATGGCCCCGCCCTCGCCGCAGGCGATTACCTTGCTTGTCTGGAAGCTGAAGCAGCCGAGATCGCCGAACGTGCCGCATTTCTTCCCGCGAAACTCGGCGAGCACGGCCTGGGCCGCGTCTTCAACCACTTTGAGACCATGTTTTCTGGCGATCGCCATGATTCTCTCCATGTCACATGGCAGCCCGCCGATGTGGACAGGCTCCACCGCCCGAGTGTGGCTGTTGATCAGGGGCTCGATGCTTCCGGGATCCATCTGGTAGGTGTCGATGTCCACGTCGACGAACACCGGCAGGGCGTTGCACATCAAGATTGCCTGGACCGTGGCGATGAACGTGCATGGGGCGACGAGCACTTCGTCGCCGGCCCCCACGCCGACTGAGTGCAGGGCCGTGTGCAGCGCCTGGGTGCCCGAACCGGTCGCCAGGCAGTGGGCGGCCCCGACGAGTTCGGCGAAGCGTTTTTCAAAGGTCGCCACCTGGCCTCCGCTGAATGTTCGGCTCCATTTGCCGGAGCGGAACGCCGACACGAGCGATTGTTCGACTTCTTCGCTGGCCGGGGGCCACGCCGGAAAGGGGCTCGTGCGGACCGGTGTCCCGCCAAGGGCCGCCAAGCGGCCGGCATTTTCGCCCGCTGCCTGGCAGGCTCGGACCGCGCCGGCGGCGACCGCTCCGACCGTTCCGATCGACGCGCCTTTGAGAAAAACCCGACGCGACACATGCTCACTCGCCATGACAGCCTCCTCGCGCAAGACCATGAGAAAAGGGCCACCCACAAACTAACCATTTGGAGACACGCCGGCAATCGCTCGGCCCTTGATCGTTCGCGCCCCGGCCTCGGTCCGTGGGGGAAAGTCTCATTCACGCGGCGATCCAGCGCGGAGGTTCGAAGAAAGCCGGCGGCAGGCGTGGCCCGGCGGCGCGAGCGGCGGGGCCGTAGTGTCCAATCGGGGCGCGGAGACCGCCGGCTGGCAGCCTCGCCTGGCCGGCAGGCGGAACTGGTTACGCCCGCATGGCTTGTGCGCCTCCGCCGTCGCCGCCCCCGCTCGCCGAGCTGCGTGGACGCGCGGCAATCCCCCCTTTTTGGCTCGCCAGGATACCATTTTCCGGCCGTCCAACTTCTGGTACGCTTCTGGCAGATCGAGGGAGGACTTCGATGAAATCAGCCTGCTTGCACCTCTGCCGTTTCGGATTGTGGGCCAGCCTGATCCTGGTTTCGATTCCGGGCGGCTGCGGACGGGGTGGTCGAGACCAGCCCGAGCCGGAATTCCAGCCGCCGGAGCTGGCGAGCGAGGTCAAGACTGTTCTGGAAAAGAAGACGGCCCTTGTCGAGGAGCTTGCCGGCGACGCGAGAATCTTATCGGCCGTGCGGGCGGCAAACGCGGAGAGAGGCAGGCTGAGCGATCGGGAGATCGCGTCGATGGACACGCGATGGCAGGCCGCCGAGGCGACAGCCGATTTCGTGAAGCCATTCTTGACCGGTCCGTGCGCCCGCGCGCTGGGCGCGTTTCAAGAGGCCCACGACGAGTTTCCCGAAATTCTCGTCACCGATGCCCGCGGCCTGATCGTGGCTGCCACGAACAAGAGCAGCGACTTCTTGCAGGCGGACGAAGCCTGGTGGGTGGAGACGTTCAAACGCGGGCGGCAAGGCGGCCGGACTGGACCGATCGAATACGATGAGAGCACCGGTTCGGAAGCCATTTCGGTCTACGTGCCGTTGGTCGATGCCGAAGACGCGGTGATCGGCGTCATCAAGGCCGTCTGCGACTTGAATGCAATCAAACGGGAGCTTTAGCCGTGTTCGCCAGACGCAAGAGCATCCAGGCCAGGCTCGTGTTGATCATGTTCGCGGTGGCGTCGCTGGCGCTCGGCACGGCCATTTTCGGGGTTGTCACGATCAATCGCCTGGCGGCGACGATGCGTTCCGCGCTTTCCGAGAAGATTCCCCTCGCGCGGTGCGCCGAGCAGGCGCTGCTTGCCGTGGCGGAGGGTTCCAGCTCGCTGCACAAGGCCTGCAATATCGAGGATCCCGCCCAGATCGAGCAGTTCACGGGATATGCAAGCCGGTTCCAGGCCAGCGCGAACCGCTTCGATATGTTCATCCACGCGATCGTCTGGGGCAGCGAGGAAGAGGCTTTTCGCCGGCGGCTGGAGGGCTCGACGGACACGCTCTGGCGGAGGCAAGGCTGGGCCGGCAAGTTCGTGGTTCCGCGGGCCCCGTTTGCGGTCCAGCAGCTCGCCGGCATAGCCGATCTGTATTACGCTGGATACAAGAACCACGCCGAGGAGGTCTTCGATCGCCAGCGGCGAATCCTCCAGTTGCGCCAGTCGGGAGACGAGCAGGCGATCGCCAGCGAGCGCCGTCCGCTCGAGGATAGCCTGGGAAAAGTGGACTATTACGCCCAGTGGGTGCACGGCACCCTGGAGAAGACCGTCGCTGAGCTCCATGGCAGCCTCGATGCGGCGTCGAAGCAGGTGGACGAAACCGCGACGTTCTCCCGCCGGGCCCTGCTGGCTTTCTCCGCCGTCGTGTTTCTGGCCAGCCTCGGTTTGGGGATTCTGTTTTCTTCCCGCGCGATCGCCGCGCCGATCGCGAAGCTGCACAGGGCGGCGGAGATTGTCGGCGGCGGCGACCTCGATCACAAGATCGGGCTTTCGAGCGACGATGAGATCGGCGAGCTGGCCAGGGCGTTCGACCAGATGACGGAGAACCTCAAGGCGGTGATCGCCTCGCGCGACGAGCTCGACGTCGCCAAGGAGGAGGCCGAATCGGCCAACCGGGCCAAGAGCGCTTTCCTGGCCAACATGAGCCACGAAATCCGCACTCCCATGAACGCGATCATCGGCATGACGGAACTCGTGCTCGATACGCCCCTGACCGCCGAGCAGCGGGAGTTTCTCACCTGTGTCGCGGAATCGGGCGACGCGCTGCTCTCGCTGATCAACGACATCCTCGACTTTTCGAAGATCGAGGCCGGGAAGCTGACCATCGAGCAGAGCGCGTTCCACCTTGGCGACAGCCTCGGCGACATGATGAAGTCGGTGGCCATCCGCGCCCACAAGAAGGGCCTGGAGCTGGCCTGCCAGATTCACCCCAACGTGCCGACGATGGTCGTCGGAGACCGCGTCCGCCTCCGCCAGGTCGTCATCAATCTCGTCGGAAACGCCGTCAAGTTCACCGAGCGGGGAGAAGTCGTTCTCGGCGTCGAATGCCAGTCGATTGAAGACGAGCGAGCCGTGCTCCATTTTTCGGTGAGGGATACGGGGATCGGAATTCCCGCAGACAAGCTGGATGCGATCTTCGATGTCTTCGTGCAGGCCGACGGGAGCACCACGCGGCGTTTCGGAGGCACCGGTCTTGGCCTGGCGATCTCGAAGAAACTCGTCAGCCTGATGGGGGGCCAGATGTGGGTCGACAGCCGGTTTGGCGCCGGCAGCACGTTTCACTTCACCGTGGCGGTCGGCGTGGCTGATGAAATCACCCTTCAATCGGGCCTGCGTGAATCCGTCAAATTGCAGGGGATCAAGGTGCTCGTGGTCGATGACAATTCGACGAACCGGCGGATTCTCGAGGAGACCCTGCGGAGTTGGAAGATGCTGCCCGTCGCCGCGGCCGGGGCGCGCGAGGCATTGGAGTGCCTGCGCCGCGCTCGGGCGGATGGAGAGCCCTTCCGGCTTGTGCTCACCGACTCGCAGATGCCGGACGAGGACGGCTTCGAGCTGGTCGAGCACATGCGGCGCGAAAGCGGCCGCGACGACCCGGTGATCATGATGTTGACCTCCGGCGATCGGCCGGGCGACATCGCGCGCTGCGAGCGGCTGGGGATTGCCTCCTACATGCTCAAGCCGGTCAAGCAGTCGGAATTGTTCGACGCCGTTTCCCGCTCCCTCGGCGGGCTGGTGGTGGGGAGGAAGCGGCGCGAAACACAGATCGACGAACGCCTCAAGCGCGCCGGCTCGCTCCGCGTCCTGCTTGCCGAGGACAGCCTCGTCAACCAGAAGCTGGCCGTCGCCCTGTTGGAGAAATACGGCAATTCGGTGGTCGTCGCCAACACCGGCCGCGCCGCGCTGGCAGCCCTCGAGACCGGCCCGTTCGACCTGGTGCTGATGGACGTGCAGATGCCGGAGATGGACGGGTACGAGGCGACCGCCGCGATCCGCCAGCGCGAGCGGCAGTCGGGGGGCCATATCCCGATCATCGCCATGACCGCCCACGCCATGAAGGGAGACCGGGAGCGGTGCCTGGGAGCGGGCATGGACGACTACGTCTCCAAGCCGATCCGCGCCGACAAGCTGTTCGACACGATCGCGGGCGTTCTCGAGCCCAGCAGGGCTGAAGGCCTGACCGCCGGCTCCACCCTCCGGTCGGCGGAGCCGATCGTCGACTGGAACGCCGCCCTCGAGGCGGTGGACGGTGAGCAGGAACTGCTGCATACTCTAGTTCAGGCGGTCGTCGACGAAATGCCGAAAATGATTGCAGCGGTTCGCCACGCCGTCGCCGGCCGCGATCCGGGCGGACTATGCACGGCGGCCCATACCCTGAAAGGGTCGCTTCGATATTTTCGCGTCGACGCCGCCTTCGACGCGGCCTTCCGCCTGGAACGGATGGGCAGGGACGGCCGGTTTGAAGGCGCCGAGCAGGCTCTCGACGTTTTGGAATCGGAGGTCAAACGGATTTTGCCCCTGCTGGAAGGCTACCTGTCAAGCCAAGCCGCAAACCGCGACCATTAGCATCTTGTTGAGTATCCGAGGTCTCGCCGACAAGGGCCAACCGCCGTGCCCTGGAAGGGGTCACCCATGCCCAACGTGCTCGTTGTTGATGACTCGGCCGTCGATCGGCGCCTGGTCTGCGGGCTTTTCGAGCGCGACAAGTCCCTCTCCGTCAAGTCGGCCGTCGACGGCGAAGATGCCCTGGCGAAGATCGAGGAGGAGGCTCCGGACCTGGTCGTGACCGACCTGGTGATGCCCAAGGTCGACGGCCTGAAAGTCGTCGAAGAGATCAAGCGGCGCTGGCCCGCCGTGCCGGTGGTTCTGATGACGTCGCGCGGCAACGAGGAAATCGCCACGGAGGCGTTGACTCGCGGCGCCGCGGGCTACGTCTCGAAGAGCCGCCTTGAGAAAGACCTGATCCATACCGTCAAGAATCTCTTGACGATCACGGCCGGCCGAACGGATTTCGCCTACGTCATGGAGCAGATGATGTCGTTCGAGTATTCCCTGGTCACCGGCAACGACTGGTCGCGGATCAACACGATCGTCAGGTTCCTTCAAGACGGCGTCGCATACATGGGCCTTCTCGACCACACCGACCGCACCCGCCTCGGCGTGGCGCTGACCGAAGCCCTGTTCAACGCGATTCTCCACGGCAACCTCGACATCGGCTCGGAAATTCGCGAGGAAGGCTTGATCCCGTTCTTCGAACTGGCCAGGAGCCGATCGCAGGAGTCGCCCTACCGCGACCGGCGCGTGTTCGTTGAAGCGACGTGTTCGCGCAGCGACTGCCGTTTTGTCATCCGCGACGAAGGGAAGGGGTTCGACGTCGCGGCGCTGCCCGATCCGACCGATCCGGCGAATCTCGAACGCGCCAGCGGCCGCGGCGTGCGGCTGATGCAGATGTTCATGGATGAAGTCACCTTCAACGAGGCCGGCAACGAGGTCACGATGTTCAAGCGCCGCGACTCAGACGCCGCGGCGGCTATCTCCACAACAGGAAGTAAGTCGTCAGTGTGATCAGAAGGGTGGCGAATAGCTTCACAAACAGCCCTTCGCGAGCCATCTCCGCCGTGGAAACCAGCCCGAATCCGTAGACCGCCGCGTTTGGCGGGGCTGCCGTCGGAAGCATGACGGAGCAACTGCAACTGAACGTGGCGGGCAGCATCAGCAGGATCGGGTCCAGCCCGGCCGCCTTGGCCGCCGCGGACAAGGGGGGCAGCACCAGCACGGCCGTTGCGGTGTTGCTCATCAATTCCGTCAAGAGCGAAGTCCCCAGGCACACCACGGAGACCGTCACGAGCGTGGGCCAGCCTGCCGCCCCGGCCATCTGATTGGCGATGCTCTGGCTGAGCCCGGAGACTTCGAACGCGCGGGCGATCGCCACGCCGCCGCCGACCAGGAGCAGCAGGTCCCAGGGGATTTTGACGGCCGTTTTCCAGTCCAGCAGGCGTTCGCCGTGCCCATTGGGCAGCACGAACAGCGCCAGGGCCGCCAGCAGGGCGACGGTGTCGTCGCCCGCGCCCGGCGCGCCGAGCAGCTTGCTCCAGCCGCCCAGCGGCTCCTTGCGGGTGATCCACGCCAGGGCCGTCAGCAGGAAGACCACCAGCACGCGGCGTTCCTCGGTCCGCCACGGCTCCTTGGGCGGCAGCTCGACGCGGGCCGACGGCCCGAGCCGCCGCGTGAGCCACAGCCAGACGACGGGGAAGAGCACAAGCATCATCGGCACGCCGATCCGCATCCAATCCAGGAACGCGAAATCCTTGCCCGTGACCTCGGGATAGGAGGCCATGAAGATCATGTTCGGGGGCGTGCCGATCGGAGTGCCGAGACCGCCGACGTGGGAGGCATAGGCCAGCCCGAGCATCATCGGCGCGCCGAGCGTCTTCCGCTCGCCCGACTGGTCCAGCGCCGCCAGGGCGACGGGGAGCATCATCAGCACGGCGGCCGTGTTGGAGATCCACATGCTCATCAGCGCGGTGGCGACCATGAAACCCAACACCAGCCGCCGCCCGCCGCGCCCGCCCACCGCGTAGACCATCCCCATGGCCAGCCGGCGGTGTGCTCCGCTCTTTTCCATCGCCACCGAGAGCATGAACCCGCCGATCAGCATCAGCACGATGTAATGCCCGAAGGCGGCGGCCGTCTCCGAGTTGCTCATGACCCCGGCCAGGGGAAACACGGCGAACGGGATCATCGAGGTGGCGGCGATCGGGATCGGCTTGAGGATCCACCAGACAGCGCAGAGGCAGGTGACGCCGGCGGTCCAGCCGACGGCCGCCGCCTGGCCCGAAAAGACCAGCGCCGCGGCAATCCCAGCGGCAACGATCGGTCCGCCCAACAGAGCCCACCGGTTGGAGATGTTCATGGTCCGCACGTCTTTCTTGAAGAACGCCGGCAGAACAGGCAGGGGGAGAGAAGAGCGGCGGAGAGTCTCATCGACGCTCCGCGGGCGACCCCCCCGCCGGCACCAAGGGCAGCACGATGTGCGAAGGCCGTTCGGCGTCGTGGTAGATCGTGTTCGCGGCCGTGATCATCCGGCGATAGTCGTTCGGCGGCTCGCCCGTGTTGGGGTTCACGTCGAACCGCGGGAAATTGCTGCTGGAGACGTCCACCCGGATGCGATGCCCCTTCTTGAACACGTTGCAGCAGGGGTCGAGCTTGATGTTGAACTCGTAGACCTGGCCGGGGATCATCAGCTTCTCCTGTTTATCCGAGTCGCGGTAGCGAGCGCGGATAATCCCGTCGCCCATGATCAGGTCGAACCCGGCGGGGAAATCCGGGCTCGTGGGGTAGACGTCGATCA
>JAMOAF010000468.1 GCA_023621895.1 Planctomycetota bacterium | reverse complement strand
TTCGCGATCCATTCTTCCATGCCGCACGCAAGAGCATCCGATATCGATCCGTGTTACGATCGTTGGATTCCAACCGCAACTGGAGACTTGAGCATCGTTGTCGGGGGATCGCGAAAGCGCGAAAGGGCGAAAGCGCGAAAGCAGAGAGGATGAAGAGGCAGCTTTCCGCCAAACGGGTGCTCCGGCTACTTGCTCTTTTTCGCGATTTCGCGATCCATTCTTCCATGCCGTACGCGAGAGCATCCGATATCGATCCGTGTCGATTTTGGCCACTTGGGCAATTTGTCGGGCAACTCTAACACCGACCAGAGACTGGATGGATGGCCGAAGTGTATAATCCCAGTTAACTCGCTCCCAAGCTCCAGCTTGGGAGCAAGGAGGGTGGTGTTGGCCGTGAGTGGGGTTCCCAAGCGGGAGCTTGGGAGCCGGGAGTAGAATTCGGAAAGGCACGCATCCATGCGACTGTTTTATTGCGAAACGACCGGGTGGCTGGGTTCCCTGGGGCTTCTTGTGCTCCGGCTGGTGATGGGCGCGGCGTTCATTCTCCACGGCTGGCCGAAAATCCAGGACCCGGTGGGCTGGATGGGGCCGGATGCGGCGATGCCCGCAGCGCTCTTGGCGCTAGCCGCCGTGGCGGAGTTCGGCGGCGGCATCGCCTTGATCGTGGGGTTTCTGACGCGGCTCGCCTCCCTGGGTATCGCCGGCGTGATGGTCGTCGCGATCGCCAAGGTCCACGTGCCGGCGGGACATCCCTTCGTGAGCACCGTCGGAGCCTCTTACGAACTGCCGGCCACCTATCTCGCGTGCGCCGTTCTGCTGCTGATCCTCGGATCGGGCCGCTTGGGGCTCGATGCGTTCCTTTTCGGCAGGGCGCGCGAAACGAAACAGGTCGAAGCCGCCTCCTGAGAGCGATGCCGCTCGGTTCCTGATGGAACGGCCCGCCGCGCGCCCGCAAGACGCGATTGTGCACGCCGCTCGCCTCGCGCCGCCGTGGTATGGTGGCGGGCGCGGAAGATCGCTGCAATGTCTTGCTGACGGCCGGTGGCCGAAGGCTTACAATGCGGGGCGAGGAAATCGGCGCCTTTTTTGACACGCGACCATCCACGCCAAGGCTGTGCAGCATGCCGGAACCATCGATCGATCTGGAGGCCGTCCGCCGCCATTTTGAGAATGACCACTTCGCGATCTCCAGCGGCATCCGGCCGGTCGAGCTGCGGCGCGGCCACGCCACGGCCGTGCTCCCAATCGAAGACCGGCACTTGAACAGCGTCGGGATCGTGCAGGGTGGGGCGATCTTCACGCTCGCCGACCTGGCTTTTGCGATGGCCTCCAACTCGCACGGCCGCGTGGCGGTGGCGATCAACACGAACCTGTCGTTTCTCAAGGCGACGCAGTCGGGGACCCTCTATGCCGAGGCCAGCGAGGTCTCGCGGACGAGGCGGATTTCCACCTGCTCGGTCCGCGTGACGGACGATGCCGGAGCGCTGGTCGCCTTGTTCCATGGAACGGCCTATATCAAGGACCAGGCGTTTCCACCACCATGAAAGGGGTTCTGCCATGCCGGATCCAGCAGGAAGGTTCGAGCGGAGCGCGTGCGGCTGCTGCATGGGCAACCTGGCCGCGGCGATGTTGACGCGCCGCCAGTTGCTCGCTGGCGCGGGAATCGCCGTCGTGGCGGGCGGCGTGTTGCCGGCGATCGGCGCGGTCGCCGCGGGCGAGAAAAAGCCCCGCCAGCAGCCGATCCGCGTCCCGCTTCGCGTGCAGCCGGTCTTCAACTGCCACATCTACCCGCGCAAGGAGGCGACGAGCTGGCGCGTGACCGGGGCGATCAACGACGAGGCGGAGCTGCGCCGGGAGGAAGAGCATATCCGTAGCGACCTGGCGGCGATGGCCGCCGGCGCGGAGTTTCCCCTGGAAATCCTGCCGCTGGTCACCGTCGGCGATGCCGAGCAGGCGGCCGCCGCGGCCAAGGGCGATTTCGACGTGCTGGTGATCTACGCCGCGCGGCGCAACGTGCCGGTGCTCGAAGCGCTCGCCGCCAACGATAAATGGAATTTGATGTTCGTCCGCCACCGCTCGGGACCCCTGTATTATATGTATATCGGCGCCCACGTGCACTTCCTCAGGAAGCGGCGCGACGAGTTCGGGCAGCCCAACATGACGGTCCACGACATCGTCGTCGACGATCATGGCGAACTACTCTGGCGGCTGCGGGCGCTTTACGCGCTGAAGAACCTCCGCGGCAAGCGGGTCGTGGCGGTGGGCGGCGCCGCCGGCTGGGGCGCCGACGGCAGGGCGGCGCCGGATCGGGCGCGAAAGACCTGGAACATGGACCTTTGCGAGGTCTCCTACGACGATCTGGGTAAGCGGATCGAGGCCGCGCGGCGCACCCCCGAGATCGTCAACCGCTGCGACGCTGCCGCCGGCGAGTACCTGGCGCAGCCCGGCGTCTCGCTGGAGACGACGCGGGAGTTTGTCGCCCGGGCGTTCCTGCTCGACGAGGTGTTCCGCAACCTGCTCGACGAAGCGGAGACCGACACGCTGACGGTCAATTCCTGCATGTCGACGATCATGCCGATCTCGGAGACGACCGCCTGCCTGCCGCTGGGCCTGTTGAACGACGACGGCTACCTGGCCTTTTGCGAATCGGACTTCGTGGCGATTCCCGCCGGGATTCTGCTGCACTATGTGGCGGCGCGGCCGGTGTTTTTCTGCAACCCCTCGCTGCCGCACCGGGGGATCGTCACGGTCTCCCACTGCACCGCGCCGCGGCGGATGGACGGCCAGCGGCTGGAGCGGGTGAGGATTTTGACACACTACGAGTCGGACTACGGCGCGGCGCCCAAGGTGGAGATGCCGCGCGGCCAGGCGGTGACCGTGATCGACGCCGACTTCGCCGGCCAGCGCTGGCTGGGATTCGAAGGGGAAATTGCCGACAGTCCCTTCTTCCCAATTTGCCGCACCCAGTTGGACCTGAAAATCCACGGCGACTGGGAGCGGCTGCTGGAAGAGGTCCGCGGGTTCCATTGGATGGTCGCCTACGGGAACCACCTGCGCGAAGTCGGCTATGCCGTGGCGAAGGCCGGCCTGGGCTGGCTGCCGATCAGTTGGACCACCCTACGGGGTGTTTGATGGGGGCTGGTCGCCGAGGAGCTTCTTAACGGCCGCGGTGAGGACCTGGTCGGCTTCGGGGGCGACGTTGCTGGCGCCGGAGCTGGTCTCGTAGCCTCCTTCGGCGTACGCGGCGGCGGTGCCGATGTAGCCGGGGGCGTATTCTCCATATGCCGCCATGGCGA
This sequence comes from Planctomycetota bacterium, assembly GCA_023621895.1. GTDB lineage: Bacteria > Planctomycetota > Planctomycetia > Pirellulales > Thermoguttaceae > JAAYCB01. Next base: position 5,574 of record JAMOAF010000468.1, on the reverse strand, counting down.
CATGCAGGTCCGGTCGCATCGCCTTGGCGGCAAGCTGGTACTCGACGAACAGCTCGCCCGGCATGTGCACGACCCGCGCCTGGCCGACGCGGAGGCAGGCGATGTCGATCGCGTGGCCCGACTCGTGGCGGACGAGCCAGGCAAGCTGGTCGAGCTTGGCGATGTAGCCGCGCGCAGGCTCGGTTTTCAGCGCTTCCATGAGTTTCACCTTGTCCAGGTGCGGCGCCAACGGCATACGCACCGGCTCGGTCTGCCAGCCGACATCGGCGGCGGCAAGCGGCTGCTTCTCCGTAGCGAGAAAGGCTTGCTTCATTGCCTCGGCCAGCCGCATCGCCAGTGCCATGCGGTTTTCCTTGGCGCCGTCGTTGTACTTGCCGGCGCCGAGATTGCCCCCCGCGCCGTTGAAGTGCACGTGCAAGGCTTCGGGCACCGCCTGCCCGCGGATGAATCGGGCGATACCGGGAAAATCGGGGCTGGGAACGCCGGTGCGGTAGTAGCTTTGCGGATGGCAGGCGTAGTAGCTGAGCACCGCCAGCGGCCGGTCGCCATTCCAGAACGAGAGCAGCGACACCTGGGGATCGATCACCCCTTCGGGCTCGGCGCGGAGGGCGGGGTCTCTCGTGGCGGTATAGCGGGTGGCGCGGATGCGGCCGTCGGGTCCCTTGATCCGGCGGTTCGAGGCGATTTCCTTGACTTCGGCCACGCCCCACCCGTAATGCGTCGCCGTTTCCGCCTTGGGGATTGCCGCGCGGAGGGCGTCGGCCGCACGCTGGATCACCTGGCGGTGAAACGTCCCTTCGAAGCGGCCGTAATCCGCCAGGCCCATTTCCTTGACGATCCGCTCGGCGGTGAAATCGCAGCCCGGGGCGTCGTGCTGGTGGATGGTGTGGACGGCCACGCGCTGGCGCGTTGTTCCCGCCGCTTCGGCCAGAGCGTCGCGAAAGGCATCCTGGCCTTCGTTGGCGATCCCGATCCAGTCGACCGCGCAGACGACAATCGGCTTGCCCGAGCCCACCAGCGCGATCCCCCGGCAACGCAAGGTCAGTTCATCGACGCGTTTGACCGGGTCGTAAGCCATTGCCGATCCGACGGGCGGCGTCGCGTCGACGTCGAACACGGCCACCTTGATTGTGGAATTGTCGGCCGCCCCGGCCGGCGCGGGGCGTTCGGCGGCAAGGGCTCCGGCGGCGGCCAGCGCGGCCAGGACAAATACCAATCTGAGTCGTTTCACGGCTTTGCTCCCATGGGTTTTGAGTCTCTCGCGCGCCCCGCATCATTCTGGCCGCCGCACGACGCCGCTGCAAGCTTCCGCCGCGGAAAGGGGCAACGTGCGGAAACCGCCTCTCCTTACCGTACCGGCTGCGGCAACGATGCCGCGCGGATGCCCGGCGCGTCGGCCGACGGTAGTGGGGCCTGCCAGCGCTGGGCCGCATTGGATTCGAGGACCGGTTCGGCGGCGCCAACGAACTGGACCGGGCTGCGGACCAGCCCGGCAATCGCGAAGGCCGCGTCGTTCAATTCCATCCGCTCGCCCGACGGCTTGTGCCAAATGGCGATGCGTGCCTCCGGCGAAACGAGGGCCCCTTCCCCGGTCCAATAAATGGCCTTGGCCAGCCCGCCGGGCGCCTGCGGGCCGGTGAGCAAGAGCAGCGGCTCGCCGGCGCGCGGTTCGAACACCGAGAGCCTGGCGTCGATCGAGATTGCGCCGGGCTTTTCGATCGCGGCCGGATCGGAAATCTCCAGAACGGGACCGCTCTGGCGGCAGGTCACGCTCCTCAGTGCCAGGCTGACCGGTTCTCCGGCCGCGGGGGCATGGTCGAGGCGGACGAGCGGCCCGGGCCCGAGGTGGAGCAGATTGTCGCACTCGATCGCCAGGCCCGCCGCGGTTTGCGCGTCGATGGCCGAGGCCACGCGATGGAAAACGCAATCGGTCAACACGAGCCTGCCGGTCGGCAAGCCGAGTCCCCCGCGATCGGTGGGAAACACCCATCGAAGGGCCGCCGGCGCCCGGGCCTGTCCAGACGCGGCCTGAAAGGTGCAGCGGCGAAAGCGCACCCGGCCCGCCTCGATTCGCAGCATGGCGGGCGTCTCATCCGGAGCCGCGGATGGCAAGCCCGTCTGCCAGACGAAGTCGATCCCGTCGAACGACACGTCGTCTTCACGGATCGAGACGGGCGCGCCCCGAATCAGAACCGTCGCGCGGGCATCGGCTGGGCTGCGAACGCGGGCGCCCGGCGCCAGTTGCACGCGATCGAAGGCCACCGGGCTGGAAGCGTCGAGAACAATCTCCGGCGCGCCGGCGGTCGCGGCCGCGTTGGCCGACGAATCTTCGAGGTCCCGGGGTTTGGGAAGAGGTTGCCCGGCTGCGGCGGCCGGCGCGCCGGCTGCGGTGGTCGCCACTTCGCCGGAATTGCCGGAAGGCTCGGGCGCGGGTGCGGGAAGCCCAATCCCCCAGAGCACCGCGGCAAACGCCACCAGCGCCGCGCCGCCCGCCGCGATCGGCCACGGCGACGCGGCTGCCGCCCGGGGTCTTGCCGCCGGTGCGTGGATCGGCGGCGCCGCGCGGCGCCCCGGGCGCGTGGATCGAACCAGCGCGCGGCGCCCGTGGGGAGTTGACGCGCCAATCCGCCCGGCCAGCGCGGCGGCCGACCCGGGACGGTTGCGCGGGTCGGGCTGGAGACAGGCGTCGATTGCCGCGGCCAGGATCGGCGGCGTGTCGGGGGCGAGGGTGCGGACGTCCGCCGGCGTGGACGACAAGTGCGCCCGGAGCTTCGCCAGGGCATTGCCGCCCGGAAACGGCGCTCGTCCGGCCAGCAAGTGCCACCACAGGCAGCCGCAGGCGTAGAGGTCGGTTCGCGGATCGGCCGGGGCGCCGCCATCGATGCGTTCGGGGGCCAGCGTGTCGTAATCTTCGGGCGCGAGATCGGCATGGCTGAAGCCTTCCGCGGGGCGAACGATCGGCCGCACGCCCGGCGCCGAGAGCACAACCCGCCCCTCGGCAGTCAGGCGAACCGTCGCGGCGGACAGGTCGCCATGGGGCAGACCGGCCTGCTCGAGGTGGACCGAGGCCGCGGCCATTTGGCGGGCGATCTCAAGGACTGCCATCGGTGGCATGCGGCCATGGCGGACGAGGTGTTCGCCGGCGGTCGAGTCCCCCGCGCGAGGCTGCACGATCCAGACCAGTCGCCCCTGGCGCCCCGCGCCGCAGACCGGCGACAAGTGGAGGGTGTCGAGCCGTGCGCTCCTGGCGGCGAGCGACTCGAGCGATCCGGCCAGGCGCTCCGCTGCCGGCTCGTCGCCTGCTTCGATGAGGGAGAGGTGATAGGTTTGCCGGGTTTCGGCGTGCCGGGCGGTGTACGATCGCAGGTAACCGGGGCCCGCCAGCCCGGCCAGGAGGACGTAGGGGCCCAGCCGCAGCGAAGAGCCGCGTCCCGCATGGATTTCGGCGGCCTGGAAAGGGGTAAGGAATCGGCCCTGGGCAAGTGCGTCGACCCAGACGGACTGGAATTGCGGCAGGCCGCGCCCCAATCGCCGCAGCCGGGCCCGCACCCGGCGGGCTCTTAGCGCATCGGCCAGACCGAGCCGTTCGAGCAATTCAGCCAGTTCGCGGGGGGCGTCATCGGCCATCCGGGCACCCGAGGGAGACAAAACACCAGCGGACGGGAGTGTGCTAACAGATTCGCCCGGAGCCGGCAAGGTCAGGGCCTAACGGCGCGCTTCGCGGACAAGGTGGCCGAGTTCGGGGAGAATGAGTTTTTCCATTGCGAGAACGACGGCGGCACGGCTGCCAGGCATTGCCAGGACGACGGTGCGGTCCATCAGCCCGCCGACAGCGCGGCTGAGCATCGCCGCCGAACCGATCTCCGCGTAGCTGAGCATGCGGAACAGCTCGCCATAGCCGGGCATCGGCTTGGTGATCAAATGGCTGACGGTTTCGAAGGTCTGGTCGCGCGAGCCGAGCCCCGTCCCGCCGGTGACGAGGACGGCATCGATATCCCCGCGGTCGCGGTATTGCCGCAAAATCAGCGAGAGTGGATCGGGCTCGTCGGGCACAATCTGCCGATCGACGATCACGTGCCCGGCGGCAATGGCCATGTCGACCAGGGCGGCGCCGCCGGTGTCGGTCGCCAGGGTCCGCGTGTCGCTGACGGTGACGACGGCACAGCGGACTGTTGGCGGGGCCTCGCTGCGATGCTGTTGGGGGACGGTGCTCATGGTGGGCGGGAGGTGGGGTTACAGTTTTCGCCTGAACAACCGGCACAATCCGCGCCCGCGGCACGTGCCGGGCAAATTCGTTGTGGGGAAACGAAACCGGCTCGTATAATAGTGGAGAGCGGCAAAGAGGGCAATCGTTCGTCCGTTTCTCCATATTTGGCGAGTTGAATTCGTGCGGGACCGTCTGACTGTGAATTCTGCCCGGCTCTGTCTTACGGTGGCCATTCTTTCGGGGGGGGCAGGGGTGGCCACATGTCTGGCGGAGGAGTTCGTGCTTTCAGGCGGCGGCCGGGTTGTCGGCGAGTTGCTCAACCCGAACCAGGTGCCGAGGACGGACTTCCTGGTAAAGACGCCCGAGGGCGTGGTTTTCAAGATCGAGCGGGCGCAGGTGGCCCAGCGCCTGACGCCGCGGGCGGAAGAGGCGGAATACGAGGCGATCTGGCCCCGCTACGCCGACACGGTCGAGGCCCAGTGGGAACTGGCCGAGTGGTGCCGCGAGCGGACGCTCAACGCCCAGCGCGAACGTCATTTGAAGCGAATTCTCGAGCTCGATCCGGACCACGAGCAAGCCCGCCGCGGGTTAGGCTTCGTCACTCGCGACGGCCAGTGGACGACGCGCGACGACGAGTTTCGCAAGCAGGGTTACGTCTACTTTGAGGGGCAGTGGCGGACTGCCCAGGAAGTGCAGTTGATCGAGGAGGACCGGACGACCACCAAGGCCCAGAACGAGTGGCTGGCGAAGCTCAAGCAGTATCGCGATCAGCTTGCGTCGGCCAATCCTCGCGAGGCTCGAGCGGCGATCCTGCAAATGAACGATCCCCATGCCGTCAAGGCCCTGGCGAAGGCTTTGGAGAGCGAGGCGAACGAGAACATCCGGCACCTCTACCTGGAGGCGCTGGCCAACGTGGGGACCGCGCCCGCGGCGAAGATTCTGGCCGCCTGGTATCTGCGGGAGCCCCTGGAGGAACTGCGGATGGCCTGCCTGGACCCGCTGAAGGGCAATCGGCAGGCGGTCGATTTTTTTGCCGGCCTGCTCGGCAGCTCCGACAACCGCGATGTGAACAAGGCGGCGGCGGCCTTGGGTTACCTGGGCGATCCCTCGGCGATCGATTCGCTGATCCGCGCGCTGGTCACGACGCACAAGTTCCGCGTCACCAAGGGAAACCCCGGCCAGACGTCGGCCACGTTCGGGAGCGGCGGCGGTGGCGGGCTGGCGATGGGCGGCAGCGACGAGATCGTCTCCCGGTCGCTCACGAATCGCAGCGTGCTCGATGCCCTGGTGGCGCTCTCAGGGGGGAGCAACTTCGGCTACGACGTGGGGGCCTGGAAGGCCTGGGCGGCCGGGCGGCGGCAGTATCA
>JAMOAF010000496.1 GCA_023621895.1 Planctomycetota bacterium | reverse complement strand
CCGAGTGGCTCACGCCGAGCGGGCTGGGTTCGCGCGTACGCTGCTCCTGGTCGCGCTGGCATAGCCGCCAGCCACCCTCGCCGCGCTCGTGGAGTGCCCAGCGGGCGTTGTTCAGCGGTGCGCAGCCAGCCACGTGCTCGAAGGCGCTGACGAAGAGTCTGCCGCCGGCGCGGGCAATCTGGGTGCTGCCCGAGGCCCAAAACATGTCCGAGCCGTTGTTCGTCGCTTCGTAGGGGGGCGGGTAGCAGACGATTTCATCGGCTTCGACCCGGATTTCAAACGGCGCCGCCGGCGCGGTCGCCTGGCTAGCCGCCGGCGTCGCCTCGGCCAGGCAGGCCGCGGCGAGAATCAAGATTCGCATGGTCGACGAGCCAGTTACCATCATGTCTTGTCCTTTCCGACATTTCGTGCCCCGCGCGGTCTCCCTTCCGACCCCGCGCTGCTTAAGGGGCGGGCGCAAACGGCGGCTCAACTCACGGCCCGCCGGCCCTGCCGGTCTGCTCCGTGGAGCGGTGCCGCAGGGCCTTGCCGAAGAGTTTCGGGCTGGGGCGGGAATCATCGACGGCCGCCTGGCCGGCAAGAAACACGTAACGCACGCCCGTGGCGTACTCTTGCGGTTTGTCGAACGTTGCCTGGTCGCGGTAGACGGCCGGATCGAAGATCACGATGTCGGCGTGATACCCGGGGCGGAGGTAACCGCGTTCGGGAAACGCGAAGATGTCGGCGGGCAGTCCCGTCGCGCTGCGGATCGCCTGCGCCAGCGAAATCACGCCGTCCTCGATGGCGTAGCGGCCGATCTTGCGGGCGAACGTGCCGAAATTCCGCGGGTGGTGGCGCTCGTTGGGGTTGGGCGCCCGGGCGGCGCCATCGGAGGCCGTCGCCACCCAAGGGAGCCCCATCGCCCAGCGCACATCGGCTTCCGACATCGAATGGTTGACGACCTGCGGAGCTTCCTTGGCGACGATCTTGAGCACCAGGTCGACCGTTTCGATCTTTTCCCGGGCGGCGATTTCGCCCAGGCTCTTGCCGACGTACTCGGGGAAATTCTTGCTGGCCGCGATCGAGATCTTCTCGCTGCGGGCAAGATGATCGGCGATCACGCGCCGCACAAGGGCGGCGAACTCCGGGTCGCCGGCCATGCGCTTGGCGAGGTCCGCCCGCTTGCACCACTCGATCTCCGCCTCGGGCAGCACCGCGTCCGCCAGCGAGTGGGAATTGGCCGTGTAGGGATATTGGTCGGCGGTGATCTTGAGCCCCTGGGCGCGGGCCTGTTCGATCATCGCCGCGGCCTGGCGGATGCGGCCCCAGTTGGGAATCTCCATGGACTTGAAATGCGCGATGTGGACCGGCGCGCCCGACTGCTCGCCGATCCGGATCGCTTCGACGACCGCTTCGAGGAGAAGGTCGGCTTCGTTGCGGATGTGGGTTGCATAGATGCCCCCATGGGCCGCCACCACCCGGGCCAAGGCGACGATTTCGTCGGTCTCGGCGTACGAGCCGGGCGCGTAGATCAGCCCGGTCGACATGCCCCACGCGCCTTGGCGCATCGCCTCATCCACGAGCGCCTTCATGCGGTCCAACTCCTCGGCAGTCGGCGCGCGGCGCGCGGCGCCGAGCACTTTTTGTCGCACGGTGCCGTGCCCGACCAGGTGCGCGATATTCGTGCCCGCTCCGTTGGCGTCGATGTCCTTGAGAAACTTGCCGGCGTCGCTGGCGCCGCCGCAGTTGCCGGTGACCATCGTCGTGCAGCCTTGGAGCAGGTAGTTCAGGCAGGGGCGAACCTTCGGGTTGCCGATCGTTCCGTCGGAGTGCGTGTGGACGTCGATCAGTCCGGGCGCCACGACGAGCCCCCGGCAATCGATCGCGCGGCCGATCTTCCCCGGTTCAATCTTGCCGACGGCCACGATCCGCCCATCGCGGACGGCCACGTCGCCGACCGCGGGCGCCGCGCCCGAGCCATCGTGGATCGTGCCCCCGCGAAGCAGCAGATCGGCATCCAGCGGGGCGGCCGGCGCCGCCGGCAGGGCGAGAGCCAGCCCGAGGGCGAGCCCGAACACCAGCGCGCCAACTTTGCCAAGCCACCGAGCATGATCACGCATGGAATCGCCTCCTCTTGTCAGAGCCGAAGACTTGCCAGAAGGCTCGCCGCCAGCTTCGAGCTGCCGAGCGAACACCGGGCCGGGGCCTCGCGCCGCAGAGGCACGTCAGGTTTTTTTCGCTGCTTCTTGGCCGCCAAAGTACCCCAGCCGCGTCAAGGCCTCGCCGACGTGGGGATAGACGCGCATCGCGTTTCTGAAATAGACCTTCTCCAGAACCTCCAGCGGCAGGGAAAGCCCGCGCATCTTGCACTCGTCCTTGATGCCGCTCGGCAGCTCCTTGTCCGTTTCCAGGAAATCGAAGTACCGCTGGTACTGGGGGACTTTCTCCGCCACGTTGGGCAGCCGTTTGTCGAGCTCCGGAACGAACCACGAGCTGCCGACGTCCGTGCCGAACAGGATGCGATCGGAGTGCTCGATAATGAACTCGCGCAGGTTGTCGCGGCCCACGGCGTGGAGGAACACGGGCGTTGTGGCCAGGTCGATGTGCAGATTGGGGTAGCTCTTGAGCATGTAGCGAAGGTAGTCCAACTGCTCGTCGGAGTAGCAGAGCCACAGCATGTGGGCGTTGACGACGACCAACTGCGGGTACTTTTTGAGCACGTTCTCCCAGGCGTGCTGCTGCCGCCAGAATTCCACCGGTTCGGCAAACCATTCCGTCCGCCTCCCGTAGGTGCCGCAGGGATTCGCCACGTGGGGCGAAGCCGCGACCATGCGGATTTGGTCCATCGCGGCAAAGACCGGATCGTTGGCCGGATGGTCAATCTGCACATCCGGCTGCCAACCGGGATAGAACTTGAAGCCCGCCACCCCGCGCTCCTGCCACTTGAGCAGGTCTTGCGGCGAGTAGCGCAGGCCGTCCTTGATCGTGTAATCGAAAATGCAGAACTGAATCCGCCCGCCGTAACGCGTCCGCAGCTCCGCCATGTCGGGCGGCTCGGGCAGCCCGGAAGAGCCGAGGCTGATCCACATGGCCATTTCAATGCCGAGTTGCTTCTTGAGCGCCTCGCGGAGGGTCATGTAATTGTCGATCGCGCTCCAGTCGGCTCGAATATGGGCGTGCACGTCGATTCTCGGCATCGTCGCCAAGGTGAAGTGGGGCTCGGCCTGGTCGCCGCCGCCCGCGGCATGGGCCGCGCCGCCGGAGTTCAAGCCGGCGATCATGCCAAGACCGGCCACCGCGCCGGAGGAACTTTTGAGAAAATCTCGTCGCGAAAGGGAATGGTCTTCTTGAGTCATGTTGGCGGACTCCTCCCAAAGTGCGGGGTGCTTGTACCTCGCATTAGAATACCTTCCGCCGCCGGTGCGAACAACAACCGGCCCGTCTCATCCGGTCTCCGGCAGGAAGGTTGGCATCGATACCCCGCGAAACGGCTGGAACTCGCCGCGAACCTGCGAAAAGTGCAGTTCGCAGTTCTTCGCGCCGATCGCGTAGAGGCCCTTGACAAGGTCGGGACAGTCAGCCGGGACAAGGCACAACGCCGTCCTTCCCCGGAACCCATCGAGTACCCGTGCCAGCAGGGCGGCGGCCTGCTCTTCCGTCCGTGCAACGCCGGGGCCGACCAGCGGCAGCCCGGGATGCTTGAGCGCCGCGAGGAACCCCTCGATCCCCTTGGGCCCATCGTAGACGAACATCTCCCAGAGGCCGTCGCGATTTTCAATGAAATACTGGTAGTCTTTCTCCCGGGAAATCCCGGCGATCTCCCGCTCCAGCGCGGCGGCGGCGGAGACGTCTTCGATCTTCGCCGGCCGGACGCGTTCCTCGCCCGCAAACCGCCGCCCGAGACCCTCTTGCGGTACGCCGACCAGCATGTCCTGGAAGGCCCGGCGCGGGACGAAACCCGCCCGAGTGTAAAGCGAGAACGAGTCCAGGTTGAGCGCGCTTTGGACCAGCCGGACGGACGGATAGCCGTGCTTGTCGGCATAATCCAGGATGTACTGGAGCAGGTCCTTCGCGATGCCTTTTCCGAAATAGTTCGGGTGGACGTTCATGATCCCCAGGGAGACATGTGTCTGGCGGGGATGGTAGAAACACGACCCGACCAACAGTCCCGTCGCCGTATGTTCGGCAACGACGGCGCAGCCGGGGTCCAGCGCCTGGTAAACATCGAAGAAGACGGCCGTCGACTCAGGGCCGGCATGAAAGACCTTGGTGCCAAGGCGGGTCTGGTACCAGTGGTTCGTCGACAGGCAGACCAGTTCGGCCACTTCCGAGCGATCGCGGGCGGTGATTGGGCGAAGGTGAAACATGGTTCTTGGTGATCCTTAAGGCTCTGGCGGCGCCCGGGAAGCATCGAGCCGTGGAGCTGCCCGAGCGCACGGAATTCCCCGTTGAAAGGTCACGGGTCGGAGACTTACAGTACCGCGAGACGCCAAGCGGTGCAACTTCTCCACCCGATGTGAGCGAGCGGAAGCCATTGGGCAAGGGCTCTGCTGGCTTGAGCGGGTTTACCAACCGCCGGCCGAAGCGTTATGATGAGTTGAGGAGCCGCCCGCTCGCGATGTTCCGCGATTCACGGCTCCGTTGATCCCTGCCAGTGCGATGTCTACAAGCGCCAGATTCCCTATCGCTCCCCTTTTTGAGTGGGTTCGCCGGACCGACGTTCACGCCGCCGTCCGACTCTCGCTGCTTGCCAACGCGTTTCGTGTCCTGGACGGGGAGGAGCCCTCTTCGCAGCTTGAGCGGAACGCACTGGCCGATCGACTCGAGCGCTGGCGCTATCAGTGGCTTAACCAGCAGCGCGGCCGGCTGGCTCCGGAAGATCGCCGCTGGCTCGACTGCCTCGACTTGATGGCCAATGATCTCTTCGGGCGCGGAGACCGCCCGCCCAGACGGACCCGCCAACTGATCCACGACCGCCGGCTGGCCGGCCCCGAGATCGCCGAGGCCTGGCAGCACCTGGATCCGGCGCGGCCGCTGGCGCCGCTTGTCGAACGGGCGAGAACGTTGACGATCGAGCGATTTGGCGAACCCGCGACGCGGGACCCGCGGCCGGCGTCGGGCCGGCGGATGTTGCTTTACGCGCCACTCTACCTTTCCAGCCACTGCATCAACTACTGCACCTACTGCGGCTTCCGTTATCCGCGCGATATCCAGCGCCGGCACCTCTCCTTCGACGAGGCCAAAAGCGAGGCCAATGTCCTCTTGAAGCGCGGATTCCGCCACATTCTGCTGGTCGGCGGCGAGTTCCCGCGACTGACGACGACCGAGTATTACGCCCAGGTCATCGAGTGGCTTACGCGCGAGGGGGTAGCGCCGGCGGTCGAAATCGCTCCCCAGTCGACCTGCCACTACGCCCGGTTGGCCGAGGCGGGCGCCTGCTGCGTGACCCTTTATCAGGAAACCTACGACGAGACGCTCTACGCGGAGTATCACCCCAAGGGCAGCAAAGCCTCGTACGACTGGCGGTTCGAGGGGCTCGACCGCGCGGCGGACGGGGCAGTCGGCCGGCTGGGGCTGGGAATCCTGCTGGGGCTGGCCGATCCGGTCGAGGACACCCGGGCGATGATGCGCCATGCCGCCTATCTCCAGGCCCGGCACCCCGACCGGACGATCGCCTTCAGCCTGCCGCGGATTCACGAGGCGCCGCAGGGCTTCCGGGCGCCTTACAGGATCGACGACGATCTGTTCGTGCGGCTTTACTGCGTCCTCCGCCTGGGATTTCCGGACGCGGAACTCGTCCTCTCCACCCGAGAAAACGCCGCGCTCCGAGACCGCCTGGCGGACATCTGCATCACGCAGATGTCGGCGGGCAGTTGCACGGCCCCCGGAGGCTACGAGCACCGCAAAGGCAACGGATCAGGGGAGCAGTTTCCGGTCAGCGACCATCGCACCGCCGGCGAGATGGCGGCCTGGCTGACAAGTCGCGGGTATCGAGTGGCCTGGCAGATCGGCGCCCGGTAGGCCGCGCATTGCTCCTGGTTCCCCAGCTCCAGCTTGGGAACCTCTGCCTCGCCCCCGACGGCTATAGGCTAACGACCTGCGTGATTCGTGGAAAAAGCGGCTGTTATTCAGATAGCAGCGTGGACTTGCCCCGCGGCGCGCCTGCGCTGCGGCACAACCCGTACGTAACGAAGCGCGGGGCAAGTCCACGCGGCTATCACGCAAGCTCATTTAGACGCTGCTTTCCGCCGCAGTTGCTCCACCACCGGCTCGTACCGTGCCCCCTGGGCCGTCAGTGTGAAGCTCCGCGACTGGCCGCCGGCAACTTCGATGCGGACCAGCAGGCGCTCGCCCGGCAGGCAGCCCTCCACGCGATCGGCCCATTCGACGAGCGTGATCCCGTCGCTTTCGAAATACTCTTCCGGGCCCAGCTCGAAGAACTCGTCCTCGTCTTTTAGACGGTAGGCGTCGATGTGGTACAGCCGCCGCCGGCCGCGATACTCGTGAACCAGCACGAAGGTCGGGCTGACGACGTCGCGGCGATCGATGCCGCAGTGCTCGGCGATCGCCTGGACGAGGCGCGTCTTGCCGGCGCCGAGTGTGCCGACCAGCGCCACCACGGACCCTTGCGGCAGGAGATCGGCCAGCCAGGCGCCGAGCCTGGCGGTGTCCGCTTCGCTGCCGGCTTGGAATTGAAAGGTCTGCGTCACTTGGGGCCGCGATTTCAGTCGAACTGATGTTCAAAGCCGCCAGCGGCAAGTCGCCGGCGGCGGCCTTGCGAGTCCTGCTGGAACAGGCCCGGGCCGGAAACAAATTCGCCGATCACGGTCAGCGGGACCTCGAGCGGTTGATCGGCGATCATCCGCTGCGCCTCGTCCGGCGGAACCGCCAGGATCAACTCGAAATCTTCGCCGTCGGCGAGCGCGTGGTCAAGCGGCGCCGATCCGTCGGCAAGCTGGCCGGCCAACCGCTCGGCGTCGGCGGCGATCGGGATTCTGTCGGTCCAGACGACGGCGCCGCAGCCGCTCTCTTCGACCAGGTGCGCCAGGTCCCGCGCGAGGCCGTCGCTTACGTCGATGCCCGCGTGCAACTGGTAGGCTTCGGCCAGGGCGAGGGCTTCGGCGACCCGGGGCTGGAAATCGAAATGGCGGCCGAGAATGCTGCCGCCGAACGATCCGGTGACGACGATCCGGTCGCCCGGCCGCGCGCCGCTTCGCACGAGCGGCCCTCGGGTCCCAACCTGGCCGAACGCCGTGACGCTGATCGCCAGCGGTCCATCCCAGCTATTGGTGTCTCCACCGGCGATCGCGACCTGGTGTTGTTCGGCCAGCGGGATCATCCCCTCATACAGGGCAATCGCCAACTCCAGTCCGCCCCGCCGCGGCAAGACGAGGGCGACAAGGGCCGCCACCGGCCGGCAGGCCATCGCGGCCAGGTCGCTGAGGTTGACCGCCAACGCCTTTCGGCCGACCCTTCGCGGGTCAGCCTCGGCGAGGCGGAAATCGACCTGGTCGGTGAGCATATCGACCGTCACGACCCAGTCGCTGCCTCGGGCGCCATCGAGAACCGCGGCGTCGTCGCCGATCCCCAGCTTCAGCAAGGGATGGGAAGGCAAGCGGCCGCGGAGGTGGGCGATCAAGTCGGATTCCATGGCGTTTCCCACAACCGGCATCCCCCCAAAGCCTCTTCGACCGCGGTGCGCGGGAGCGGCTTTGGGGGGCCGGACCATCGCGATTCGAGCCTTGAGTCTGGGTCGGGCCGAATGCGGGTAGACTCTGGGACTGAGCCGCGCGGCTTGATCGCCGCTTGATAAAAAAAGCGTCAGCGCTGCACGATCGTTTTCATGCTCACCGACAGGTGGCCGTAGAGGACGTCGTTATTGCGGAGCAAGTACACTTTGACGGGCGAGAAGTCGGAGATGTCGGGCCGGCTCATCACGTAAGCCACGTTCTTCATCGACAGGGTCTCCCAAATGTGCAATCCAACCAGAACGTCGCCGGGCAGGATTCCCTGCTCGGCGGCCGGACCGCCGGCACGCACCCGAACCACCGACATTCCGCCTCGATAACGGGTACGGAATGTGCGGCGAAACTGTTCGGCGGAGATCTCCTCCAACTCCACCCCCAGCTCTTCCCAAACCAGCTTGGCCCAGTCCGGAGAGGTTGCCGGCGCCTCGGCAAGGGACAAGCTGACATCGAGCGATTCGCCTCCCCGTCGGACGGTGACTTGAACCGACTCGCCGGCCTTGCGGCCGAGCATCGCTCGATGAAAATCGAGACTCCGGGTGACGGGCTGGTTGTCGACGGCGACGATCCGATCACCGGGTTTCAGACCGGCCGTTGCGGCAGGGCTGTTTGGCTCGATCGACTCGATTTTCGAGCTGTCGGAATCGAGCACGGCCACGGCTGCAAGTTGGATCCCATGGCGCTGGCCGCTTCCCGCCTGCTCGGCGAGCAGACTGGAAACGACCGCCAGTACCTTGTCGACGGGAATCGCGAACCCGATCCCTTGCGCGCCTGCCCGAACCGCCACGTTCAGCCCGATCATTTCGCCGTCAATGTTCAGCAGCGGGCCGCCGGAATTGCCCGGATTGATGCTGGCGTCGGTCTGAATCAGGTCCTCGTAGTACTGCGCGTCGCTTACCTGGACCGCGCGATGCAGCGCACTGACAATCCCTTGCGTGATCGTGTTCTCGTATCCGTACGCGTTCCCGACGGCAATCACCGTTTCTCCGAGCATCAGGTCCTCGGAGCTTCCCAGCGTAATCACGGGCATGTCGCGATCCGGATCGATCTTGATGATCGCCAGGTCGGTTGCCGGGTCGTGGGCAATCAGTCTCGCCGTGTACTCGCGGCCGCCAACCGAAGTGACCAGAATCTCGCGGACCCCGCTGACAACATGGTGATTTGTGACAATGTAGCCGCGCGGATCGAGGACGACGCCGGTTCCCATGCCATTGACCCGGCGTGTTGGGTCTGCCGCCCCAGATTGCCCAGTT
>JAMOAF010000231.1 GCA_023621895.1 Planctomycetota bacterium | reverse complement strand
GGCACGCAGAACGGCGAGATGAAATACCGCCGCTTCGGCGCCACCGGGTTGATGGTCTCCGAGATCGGGCTGGGCTGCGCCACCGGGCTGAAATCCGAGGTCCTCGGCGAGTTCTTGTTCAACCGCTACCGCGAGCAGTTGCCCGCGATCGTCGATCGGCTCTTCGAGCGCGGCGGCAACTTCGTCGCTACGTCGCAAAGCTATCACGACACCGAGGAGATCCTCGGCCGGGCGCTGAAGGGCCGGCGCAAAAACGCAATCATCTTCACGGCCACCGGCAAGCGCACGGCCAAGGATGTCGTCGCCGCCTGCGAACTGAGCCTGAAGAACTTCCAAACCGACTATATCGACTGCTACTTCTCTCACGGCGAGTGGCGCGACGAATTCCACGAGGCCGCGCGGACGCTCAAGCAGCAAGGCAAGATACGCTTTGCCGGCATGAGTTGCCACGTTCCGGCCAAGCACCGCCCGCACGTCGAGGCGGGCGCGGTGGACTTCATCTTCCAGCCCTACAACTACATGGCCCTGGCCAAGTGGACCGAGAAGATCGACCTGCCGGGCATCGAAGACCTCTTTGTGCTGTGCAAGCAGAAAGACGTCGGCGTGATCTGCATGAAGCCGATGACCGGCCATTTCATCCCCAATTGGGCCAAGGAAACCTCCGAACCCAAGGTGGCCCAACTCATGCAGGAACTCAGGAAACTGGGGAGCGAAAATCTCTACCAGGCCTTCCTGATGTGGGTGCTGAAAAACCCCAACGTGTGTTGCGCGGCCGTGGGCATGACCACGCCCCACGAGGTCGTGGAAAACTGCGCGGCCGTCGGCAAGAAGCTCACGGCGGCGCACTACCGGCTGCTTGACTTGTACGCGGCCGCCGCAACGAGCGACTATTGCCGGATGTGCGAGACATGCATGCCCTCCTGCCCGCGGGGAGTGGCGATTGCCGACATCCTGCGTTACCGAATGTACTTTAAGAACTACGGCCACCAGGGCGACGCCCGCGAGTACTATGCCGCCCTGCCGGCCGACCGCAATGCCGCCGCGTGCAGCGCGTGCCGCAAATGTGAACAGGCCTGCCCCAACCGGCTGGCAATCGTCGAAAAGCTCCGGGAAGCGCACGCGCTGCTGGCATAGCAGGGAGCGAAGCCGGATCGAGCCGCTTGCCGGGCGCTGCCACCCCGGCGAACAAGGCTTCCATCCCGCCGAAATCCGTCGGCGCGGCGCCGAAGCCCAGGGTCCGGCGGTTCGACCACGGGGAGGTGTCGGTTCATGAAGAAACTCGGAATCTCCGCCAGCCTGCGTTGTGCATTGATCGTTTGCGGCGCCTGCGGTGCGGCTCTGGCCGACTCCGCCGCCCAGGCCCAGGGCGGCGCGTACCTCGGTCCTTCGGCAGCCGTGGTGTCGGGCGATGGGCGACGGCTGTTCGTCTGCCTGTCCGATGCGCGGCAGTTGGCCGTCGTCGATCTGCCGGATGGAAGCGTGATCCGCAAGGTCCCGACACCGGCGGAACCGGCCGGACTGGCGCTCAGCCCCGATGGGCGACGGGTCTATGTCGCCTGTGCCGCCGCGGCCGGCTCGGTGCTGGAGATCGACACGGCCTCCGGTCAGGTCATCGCCAGCCTGCCCGCCGGCCACACGGCCACGGCCCCGGCGCTCTCGCCCGACGGCAAGCGGCTTTACGTCTGCAATCGCTTTGATCATGATGTCTCGGTGAT
Organism: Planctomycetota bacterium; assembly: GCA_023621895.1. Lineage (GTDB taxonomy): Bacteria > Planctomycetota > Planctomycetia > Pirellulales > Thermoguttaceae > JAAYCB01. The sequence goes on along the minus strand of JAMOAF010000231.1, from coordinate 7,264 downwards.
CGACCTGGAGCAGCGCAAAGAGCTCACGCGGGTGGCGGTCGCGCGGGAGCCGGTCGCCGCCGCCGTCTCGCCCGACGGCAGGGAACTCTGGGTGGCCAACTTGTTGCAGGCGGGCCCCGGTAACCGGTATGGGGTGCTCTCGGGCGCGGCCGTCGTCACCGTGGTCGACACGCGGACGTTCGAAACGGCGCACATCCGGCTGATCACCGGCTCCACCAGCGCGCGGGGTATTGCGTTTACTCCGGACGGCAAGTACGTCTTGCTCGCCCACGTCCTCGCCCGCTATCATCTGCCCACGACCCAGGTCGATCTGGGGTGGATGAATGATAACGCGCTGACGGTGATCGACGTTCGCCGGCGCGAGGTGCTCAACACCGTGCTCCTGGATGGCATCTGGGATGGAGCGGCCAACCCGTGGGGGGTCGCCTGCACGGCGGACGGCCGCTGGATCTGCGTGTCGCACGCGGGGACGCATGAGCTGAGCGTGATCGACGCCCCGGTGCTCCTGTCGGCTCTTGAGCAACTGCCCTTGGTGGCTTTCTCCAACGCGGCCTTCTTCGATGGCAGCTCGAGTGGCTATACCAGAATTTCAAACGGCGAGGACCTCGTTAACGCGCCTGGGTTTCTGGCGGGATTCAGACAGCGCGTGAAGCTGCCGGGCGTGGGGCCGCGCGGCCTGGCGACGTTCGGCTCGCAGGTCTACGTGGTGGAGTACTTCACCGACAGCATCGCCGCCGTAGCCCTGTGCGGCGAAAAAGACGCCGCGGTGCACAGCATCCCGCTCGGGCCCAAGCCGCAATGGGATTCAGTTCGCCGCGGCGAAATGCTGTTTCACGACGGCCGCATCTGCCGCCGAGGCTGGCAGAGTTGCGCGACTTGTCATCCCGATGGCCGCGCCGACGCGCTGAACTGGGACCTGCTGAACGACGGAGAGGGCAACCCCAAGAATACCAAGAGCCTGGTGCTGTCCCACCTGACTCCCCCGTCCATGGCTTCCGGCGTTCGCGCGACGGCGGAGGCAGCCGTCCGTTCCGGCATCAAGCATATCCTGATGTCGGATCGGCCCGAAGACGAGGCCGCGGCGATCGACGCCTGGCTCAAGTCGCTTGCGCCCCTGCCGAGCCCCTTTCTGGTGGATGGGCGGCCGAGCCCGGCGGCGGACCGCGGCCAGCGACTGTTCAACAGCGACAAGCTCGGCTGCGCCAACTGCCATCCGGCCCCCCTCTACACCGATCTGAAGGCTTACGACGTGGGGTCGCGGGGGGAGCTGGACGACCGGGCGGCATTCGACACGCCGACCCTGGTGGAAGTCTGGCGGACCGCGCCCTATATGCACGACGGGCGCTATACAACGATCGAGCAGTTGCTCACCGAGGGAAAACACGGCCGCGCGCACCAGCTCAGCGCCGAGCAACTCGCCGACCTCGTCCAGTTTGTCCTGTCGCTCTGACTGGCGGCGGCGGTTTTGTGAATACTCCCGTGAACGGGTCTACCCGCAGCGTGGCCGTTGCTGGCAGGCCGGCCCGATTTCGCGGCCATCATCCAACGCGGCCGCGGCCTCAGTCCAACGCCCCGGGCGATCTGGTACATCAATCCGCTGGCCACGTTCGCGTTGATCGTGCTGTCCAACCGGGGCAGGCCTCCCGGAATAACTCGAATCGGCCGTTTTTCCGGGGAAAGTACGCGGAAAGGCGCGTCTCGAGCGGTCACAAAAATGCCGGTCAGTCTTCTCCACCCTCCCCGATGCGGTATACTTGAAGGTTGACCGTTCCGAGGGGACAGTGGCTCCCTGTCCCGAAAATCAACGTTATCCTGGTTCCCAAGCTCCGGCCTGGGAACCTTGCCATCCCGCAGACTATGGTTTTCATTACTCCAGGTGCCGCTTGGCGGTGGGCCTCAAGCGAGCGCTGCCAAGCTGGAGCTTGGAAACGAGGTGGAGTTTCCTGGTTCCCAGGCTGGAGCTTGGCCGCGCGTTTGGAGCTTGGCCGTACGAAAGACTGAACCCGGAAACGAACCGGAACGGCTTTCCTGTTTCTTCGCAGAGACCGTCGTGATGCAGAAATCGCTCGATCAGAAACTTGCCCGAATTCTCGCCGATCCCTCCTGTCGCGACTTCATCCTTGCCGACGCGAAGGACGCCGACATGGCTTTCGGTCTGTCAGCTCCGGGCAAGAGCCCCGAGCACCATGCCGGGGAAGCCCACTTCCGCACGCTGGATGAGTATCGCGACCTGATCCGCCAGGTTGTCGCCCAGGGCCTGGTCGACATCATGCTGATGAGCGCCAGCACGAGCGAAATCCTGACCATCGGAGAGCGGCTCTTCGACTCCAGCCATATCACGCCCGCCGTCAGGGCCAACGACACGAGCGACATCTGGCTGGCCGCCGGCTCGGGGCGCTATGGTTCGCAGCCCGCGAGGCCGTTCCGCACGGCCACGATCGACCACATCATGTGTGGCAAGGCCGACTGCGTTTCGGAGGAGCGCGAGCGCGGGGCCGACCTGGGATTGTATTCCGTCACGTTCAACAACGACGTGGCGCTGGACCACGCAACGCTCCTGGCCTACAACGAGTTCCGCCTGGAGGCCGAACGGAAAGGCTTTCGCCATTTCCTCGAGGTCTTCGATCCCAACGCCCCGGGGGAGCACGCACCCAAAGACCTCGCCCAATTCGTCAACGATCACATCGTCCGCACGCTGGCCGGCGTGACCAGTTCCGGGCGGCCCCTGTTCCTGAAGATTCCCTACCACGGGCCGGCCGCCATCGAGGCCCTTGCACGCTACGACCGGTCGCTCATCGTCGGCATCCTCGGAGGCTCGTCGGGCACCACGTTCGATGCCTTCCAGATGCTCTGGGAGGCGAAAAAGCACGGCGCCCGGGTGGCCCTCTACGGCCGGAAGATCAACAACTCGGAGCACCAGCTCACCTTCGTCCGCTACTTGCGGGCGGTCGCCGACGACCAGATTCTGCCGGCCGAAGCCGTTCGCGCCTACCACGGCGATCTGCAAAAGCTCGGCATCCGCCCCTACCGGGCGCTTGACGACGATCTCCAGTGGACTTCGACCTCCAGCGCCTACGCGGGCACAAGCGGCGGCGCACCCGCTCGGCAGGCGGCGCCGCGCGCGGCAGGCCGGAAGCCGCAACCGGCCGAACCCGATTTCAGCAAGATGACGCCGGCCGAAAAGGCAATGTGGAACATCGAGCGCTGGAAGCGGATCATCGGGTAGGCGGGGGCGCTTCCTTGAGCGGCGGATAGACGACCTCGCTCGCCTTGCGGACCCACTTGGCGTCGCCGTAGACGCCGGCCTCGCCCGGGTCGAAGGGCTTGAAGCCGAGCCTCAGCGCCGGCGAGTCGGCGGCCAAGGTGAAGTCGCACTCCCGCGGGTTCTTGAACCGCGGGTCGGCGATGATCGAGCCTGATTCATGGCCGGCGGCCTGCCACGCGGCGAGCGGCTTGCCGAGGAAATCAACCCCTTGGCCGGCGCAGTTCCAGAAGCAGTTGTTGCGGCTTTCGAACTTCACGTTGTCCCACCGCCCGGCCAGGAGCGGGCCGGTGTCCCAGTACACAATGTTGTTCTCGAAGGTGAACGAGAGGTGCTCCTCGACCCGCGTCGCCTGGAGCTGGTGGAGCTTGCTGAAGGCGAGGATGTTGTTGCGGACGATGTTCTCGCGGCCGTAATGCTGGTGGAAGCCGCCGGTCTTGACGCGGTAGACGAGGTTGTTCTCGAAGAGGATGTTCGAGCTGCCTTCATCGGGGTAGAGCCCCCAGCCGCCGTAAGAGTAGGCGTGGATGTCGTGGAAGACGTTGTTGGAGACGACGGTCCCCTCCGAGGGGCCGAGGGTGTAGACGCCCCCCATGTCGCTGAGCACGCCCCAGCCGATATGGTGCACGTGGTTGAACGAGATCGTGTTTCGCTTGGCCAGGCTTTCGCCGTATCCCCAGCGCCAGCCGACGGAAATGCCGGTGTAGTAGAGGTCGGCGATCTCGTTGTGGGTCACGGAGTTGTCGGGGCTGTGGCCGATCCAGATGCCGACGGCGCAGGGAAAGATCCGCCCGCCGTGGCGGATGATGTTGTTGTCGACCGTGATCTGGCTCGTCCGCTCCGGCTCGTTGGCGGCGATCCCGGTCTCGCCGATCCGCACGCCGCCGGCGCCGAAGTCGTGCAGGTAGCTGCGTTTCAGGTCGCAGTCGCGGCACCCTTTGCGGAACCAGACGGCGTAGATGCCCAGGTGGCCGAACTCGCAGTCTTCGATCGCCAGGTGGCGCGCGCCGTCGACCATCACGGCCGCCTCGATCGGCGAGGCCGCCTGCGACGCTTCGAATCCGCCGGGGGGCGTAAGATACTGGGCGTGGCGGAAGGCGAGCCCGCGGACGGCCACGTGCTCGACGAATTCCTCCTTGGCCGGATCGCCCTGGATCAGGAGAAACCGCTCGACCACCGGGGCGATCACCCGGACCTTGTCCATGTCCTCGCCCGGCAGCGGGCGATAGGAAAGGACGCCGTCGCGGGCGAGGAACCATTCGCCCGGTGCATCGAGGGCCGCGAGGAAGTTTTCCAGGTGATAGGGAGTGTTGCGCTGCCAGGAGTTCCACGGCTTCATCCCCTCGCCGCTGGTCACCAGCGCGTGCCGCGGGCGGTCGAGGCTGTCGATGAATCGCCGGGTATTGTCCCACTTGTGGTAGACCATGAAGTGCACGTCGCGGAGTTCCTCGGGCGCAAGATCGGCGAGAACCTGGAAATCGCCGGGCCGCATGATCACGGTCTGCACGGCCTTCTTGGCCCGTCGCGAGGCCGGCTCGGTAGCCGCTTCCTCGACGCCTTGGATGTAGAAATAGAACTCATTGGGCGTTCGCGCCCGGGTCGCGCGGCGGCCGTCCACGAACAACTGTTCGAAGTACCAGTCGCCGGAGGCGACTTCAGGGATCTCGGCGGTCCACACGCCGTTAGCGCCCTCGGTCCAGCCAGTGATCATTCGCCCGCCGGAGAAGATGGGCGCCGCTCCGGGCGCGGCCTCATAGGAGATTGGAGCCTTGGCCATGCCGCTGTCCTGCGGTTCGAGCACCAGGGGCTCGGCGAGCGTGTACTCGCCGCCGGCGACGACGACGCGAACCGGCTCTTCGAGCGGGCACTGGATCTTGAGTTGGCGGATCGCGTCGCGGGCGCCGGTCAACGTGGCAAACGGCTGGTCCTGAGTGCCGGGGTTCGCATCGTTGCCCGAAGGCGCCACGTAGAGGTCGAGGGCCGACGCGGTCGAGCCGGCCAGCCACGCCAGCAGAATCAGGATCGATCGGATCATCTCGGTCGCACTCCTGGCAAAGGATCGAAAACAGCGCGGATCGGAGGAACAAGTACACCTGGCGCGGTGGCCGCCCGCCTCGCCCCGCGGCCACAGGCACCGGCCCAACCGCGCGGCCTTACCAGGATACACGTTCAGCGGCGATGATCGCAACACGTTGCCGGCTGAGCGGCGCAGACCATCAGTCGAGGCGGCTCCGCGCCTGCTCCGCCCACGGGCTGTCCGGCGCCAGATCGAGGAACCGCCGCCAATGCTGATCCGCCTCAGACGGCTGCTGGAGCTGATCGAGTGTCCTGGCGAGATGGTAGTGGACGTCGGCGTATTCCTCGTGCAGGGCCAAGGCGCCCTCAAAGGCGGCCACGGCCAACTCCAGTTGGCCAAGTTCGGCCAAAACGCACCCGAGATTCGCCCGGGCCTCGAGGCAGTCCTCGTCGAGCTCCACCGCCATGTAATAACGCTCCCTGGCAGCGGCCAGATCGCCCATCCGGTAGAGCAGCTCAGCCACCTGGAAACAGATCGCCGCGCTCGGCCCGCCGACGGCCATCGCCGCCCGGTACATCTCCGCGGCCGCGGGCAACTGCCCTTCGTCCTCCAACTCGGCCGCCAGCCGGCAGATTTCTTCGGGAGATCGGGCGAGCCGGTCGGCAAGGACCTGCTCGGCCGAGAGGGAGACGGGCGATTCTCCTCCGCCGGGCGCGGCCGCATCCGTTTTCGCTTCCTTGGCGGCGCCAAAGTCGAAGCGGAGCTGGCCGCCCGGCTCGATCAGCCCGTCGCCCTGCCGGAGGAGGATGTCCTTGCCTTCGACAATCACCGAAAGCTGGGCCAGGGGGCGTTCCACGTCGGGCAGATAACGTGCCAGCACTTCAAGCTTCCGTTCCAGTTCCGATGGCTTGACGCCCGCGGCCAGCAACTCCGCCAGCCGCCTGGCCGTGGCCACCTCCTGGAAGTCGAAATAAGGCAGTTGGCGGACCATCCGCACCGGCTTGATCAAGCCGCGGCGGTGCCAGCGGCGGACAATCCCGATCTCGACGCCCACCAGGTCGGCCAGCATCGCGGGCGTGTACAGCCGGTGCACGTCCTGTTCCTGGTCGACCAGGCCCAGGTGCTGCCAGAGCTGCGTCTCCGTCGCCACGCGAAGAACCCCCCGATCGGCCGATTCGCGAGTCAGCTGGTCGAACCACTCCTCGGTCGCCGAGAGATCGGCCAGCGGCAACTCGGCTTCTCCGACCACCACCCAGTGAACATCGGCAGCGGGCCGATCGACCACGGTCCCGCCATGTTCTCGGATCAGGCGGGTCGCATCGCGTTTCGACATACTGGCCAACCGACCGACCAGCACCACGCGCTGGCCGTCAAGGAGTCTGGGCGGGTGGTCGCGGTCGGTCATGCGGAGACGGCACGGCAGGGGGGGATGGCAACGGAGGGGGCAATCCCGCCAGTGTCGCCCGGGATGGGTGAAATGTCAATGTGCCGCGGCCAAGTCGGAGGGGAAGCCGACCGCCGACTGCCCAACGCACCCCAAGGCTGATTCATACCCCCTTGGCAACCTGGCACGCCCCAGAATCGCTCATCTCTCGGTGCGCGATTCCGACAAGCCGAGATCGGCGAGGGAGGTGGCCTTCGCGATCTCGAGCGCCAGGTCGCGCAAATCCTCCGCCGGCAGCCGTTGCAGCTTCAGGCTGACGGCCTCGGGGATCGGGCCAAAACGGGCTTCGATTAGCGAGGCGATCAGTTCGACTTGACCTTCGTGCCGTCCTTCGTGCCGCCCTTCCTGTCGCCCCTTCTCAATTCCCTTCTCAATTCCCCTTTCGATCCCCTTCTCAATCCCTTTCTCGATTCCCTTCTCAATCCCTTTTTCATACATCGTCTGATTCATGGCACGCACCTCGGTATACGTTCCCGATTGCAGTAGGCTCTCAAACTGCACCTGTTGTTCTTCGTCCAGCGGCAGATAGGCCTGCACGCAC
>JAMOAF010001008.1 GCA_023621895.1 Planctomycetota bacterium | reverse complement strand
ATGTGGTCTTCGACAATCCGCTGGACCGAATCGATCGGCTCGAGGCGGATGTCGGGATTGGCGGCGGCGCTCTGGAAGGTCTGGTTGAGTTCCGTGGGGAGCGTCCGGTTCGACGACACCGCCACGTAGTAGACCTGGTCGGTGGCTGGCATGTGCACCGGGCCGATGAACGGGTCGCGCGTGTCGAAGCTGCCGCGGCTGAGGTCGTCGCGGTCCAGCCCCGCGCCCGGTTCCGTGCCCGGCTGGTCGTCCTCGATGTTTGAATCGCGGCCGATGAGGACCAACCGGCCGGCCGAGTCGTAAACCGCCAGCACCGTGTCGGCCCGCGAGATGCCGTCGGCGTAGTCGATGTCGAACACGGTCGACCAGGTCTTGCCGCCAGTGTTCACCCCGCCGATCGCCTGGATCTGCTCGAGGTCGATCTCGAAGCGGTACCAATCGATGTCGCTGCCGGCGGGAATATCGCCGGAAACGCCGATCGTGTTGATGTCGCTCTCCAGCAGGTTGCCCAGGTTCTGGGCGCCGGACTGGGAGTTGTTGTTGGCGGTCGTCTCGCCCGCCTCGGCGGCGAGGATCGAGTGGGCCGGCTGGCCGTAGACCTCGATGCCGCTCTGGGCGTAGCGGAGGTCGGCGTAGCGGATCGTCGAGCCCGGCTTCTCGTCGACCTGCCGCAAGCGCACCTGGAGCTGGTAGTAGCCGGAGGTGCCGTTCTGGCTGGTCACGCGGACGAAGTAGGTGCCTTCGACGCCCGCCGCCCCGGGCAGAACCACGTACATGCCCGGATCGCGCTGGTTGGTCGTGTAGAAGTCGCCGCCGAGGAAGGCCTGCTGCGTGAGCCCGCTGGCCGCGCCGCCGAGGGTTGAATTGTCCGTCGAGGAGGCGATCACCGTCCCGTCGAGCCGGACAAGCTCCACCTTGGCGTCCAGCGCGAAGCTGGTCCGGTCGATGTCGATCCAGACCTCGGTGCCCCCCTTGCCGACGAAGCTGTAGACGTCCTGGTCGGTCGGATCGTCGAGGCTAATGTAGCCGTGAATCTCAAAGCCCAGCCGCTGGTTCTCGTCGCCCCCCTTCTCGTCGTCTTCATCGTCCGAGGCCACGTCGGGCGCGAGGTAACCGAGAAACTGGGCGGTCCTCGGCAGGTCATTAATCGCCTCGCGGCCGGTGTAAACTGGCTCGATCTCGTTGACGACCGCCACGTTGCGCGCGTTGGCGTAGCGGTCGATGAGGATGCTCCGCCAGTTGCCCGCCGCGGGGGCCGTGCTTGCGGGGTCGGTGTTGCCCTGCGGCTTGCCGTTGAGGTTGAATCCGGCCGCCGCCGTGTCGTCGTACAGCGAAGTCAGCACGACCGGATAGTCGGGCGTGCCGAGAATGTGCAGCGTCCCGCCGATCCGGTCCTCGATGTCGAGTGGCTCGCCGTTGGCGGTGAAGCCGGCGCCGGCGCCCTGGAGCTTGATGACCAGGCTGGCGTCTTGGCTGCTTTGCAGGCGCAAGCCCCCGAAGGTGTGGAGGTTGTCGATGAGTATTTCGTTGCGGAGGACGTGGACGACGTCGGTGTCGTCCCAGATCGACTCGGTGGTCAGCGTCGAGCCGCGGATCACCATGCCGTTGATCTGGTTGCCGCCGCCCGGTGAGTTGTCGAGCACGTTGAGGCGGACCAGCGGACCGCGGTTGTCGCCAAACTGGGTGAACGCATCAACGGCGCCGGTGCTCCTCCCCGGATCGGTCACGGCGGCGTAGTCATCGAGTTGGCGTCGATCGTGATCGCGTCGCCCTGGTTGTCGATGATCTTGTTGCCCACGATCACCGGCTGGGCGCCGCGAATGAAGATTGCCGCGGCGGCGTTGGTTCCCAGGCCGCCGCGGTTGCTCGTGCCGGCGTAGCCGTTGGCGCTCCGCTCGATCGTGCTGTTGGCGATCCGTACGTCGGCCTGGTGGATTTCGATGGCGTTGAACTTGTCGAATCCGCCGGCCAGAGCGGTTTCTCCACCGGCGTAGGAAAGCTGCACGTAATCGAGGCTCCCCTTGCTCGCCGGGGCGAAGATCAGACCGCCCCACTGGCCGGCGCTGGGCGGGTTGGTGCTGCCGTCGTTGCTCGTGTCGAAGCCGCCGCCCATGCCGTAGGTGTCGTCCTTGAGCGAGGTGAACACGACCGGATTGCCCGGCAGGCCTTCGGCGATCAACTGGCCGGCGATCTCCGTGTGGATCCGCGCTCCTTCGAGCTTGACGATCACGCCCGGATCGATCCGCAGCCGGCCGTCGAGCCGCGCCGACGAGCCGAGCGGCCCGCCCGGCGTGCCGTAAATGAACAGGTTCTCGGTCACGACGTGGACGATGTCGGTGTCGTCCCACCGGCCGGGCACTTCCAGCTTTTCGGTAACGCTGCCGAACTGGGTCGGAATCCGCACGAACAAGCCGTTGATCGAGTTGTCGAGGACGGTGTTGCCGTGGATGTCCGGCCCGATCCGCCCCTGGGTCTCTTCGAAGCTGGCCAGGTCGGCGGAGATGGCGCCCCCCGCGCCATGCCTGATCTCCGAGAAGGCGATCGTC
>JAMOAF010000386.1 GCA_023621895.1 Planctomycetota bacterium | reverse complement strand
TGTGTGGAGTTACGCGGTTCCTGGTGGCGGTGGCGGCGGGGGGGGCCGTATCGGGTTGGGCCGCTCTGCACCACCCTACGGCCTGTTGCAGCGTCTTGTGGTTGGCCCGGCGTGGGGCGGCGCTAACGTTTCGGTTGTGTGGGGTTACGCGGTTCCTGGTGGCGGTGGCGGCGGGGTGGGGCCGTATTGGGTTGGGCCGCTCCGCACCACCCTACGGCTTGTCGCAGCGCCTTGTGGTTGGTTAACGGTGGGGCGGCGCTGCCGTTTTGGTTGTGTGGAGTTACACGGTTCCTGGTGGCGGTGGCGGCGGGGTGGGGCCGTATCGGGTTAGCCCGCTCTGCACCACCCTACCCGCGAGACTGTCGACCCGGCGTGAACGCCGCGATACACTGAATACCGCGAAACGGCTCGTTGTGTGGACACGGTTTTTGGGAATTTTTCTGGCCGTGGCCCTAACTGATGATTCTAGTGCACTTTGCGCCATCGGACTTGGCCTGAGCCGAAAGGGTAAGAATGGCCGTTGGACTTGACTGCGACGAGGAACTGGACCGATTGCGCAGCGGTGGCTCGCAGGCCGTTGCCGAGATGTTTGCGCGCTACCGCGAAAAACTGCTGCGAATGATCACGCTCAGGCTCGACAGCCGGCTGCTCAGCAAGGTCGACGGGGAGGACGTGCTCCAGGAGGCCTTCCTGATCAGCGCTCGCCGCATCAGCGACTATTTGCGGGAGCCGGCCGTGCCGTTCTTCGTCTGGCTCCGCCAGATCACCAGCCAGGTTCTCGTCGACATCCACCGCCGTTATCTCGGCGCCCAAATGCGCGATGTGCGGCAGGAATTGGCCTTTCACCGGGCGGACGGGGCGGGGGCGAGTTCCGCTTCGCTGGTCGCACATCTGCCGGACAGCCTGACTTCGCCCAGCCAGTGCGCCGTGCGGAGCGAACTAGTAGCCGAAATGCACGCGGCCCTCCGAAAGCTGGCGGAGCCGGATCGCGAGGTGCTCATCCTCCGCCACCTGGAGGCCCTGGGCAACAGCGAGGTGGCGGAAATCCTCGGGATCGACAAGTACGCGGCCAGCAAACGCTATCTCCGCGCGCTGGCACGACTCCAATCGGCAATGGGTGGGCATCGATAGGGCAACAATGTTAGCTATCAGCTATCAGCTATCAGCTATCAGCTATCAGAAGCCAGAAGTCAGAAGCCAGAGGGGGTTTGTCTCGCCGCAACGGAGATTCTTGTTCAAGGCTGACTGCTGACTGCTGACTGCTGACAGCTTTTACTCCCATGATCGACTCTGCACCACAACGTGATCCGGTGGAAGAATTGGCGGATGAATTCGCCGCGCAGTTGCGCGGCGCCCAGGCTCCGTCGATTGCGGAGTATGCTGCCCGGTACCCCCAATTCGCCCAGCAAATCGAGCGGCTCTTTCCCACCGTGGCGCTGATGGAGCAGTTTCGCAAGCAGGAAGAAGCCGGCCGTCGTGCCGCGATCTGTCGCAGCAGCCTGGCGGAGCCGCCGCCGCAATTGGGCGACTTCGAGATCATCCGCGAGATCGGCCGCGGCGGGATGGGCGTCGTCTACGAGGCGAACCAGAAGTCGCTCGAGCGGCGCGTGGCCGTCAAGGTGCTTCCCAGGCACGCGTTGCTCACCGAAAAGGAAGTGCTGCGGTTTCGCCGCGAGGCGCGGACCGCCGCTCGGCTGTGCCACACCAACATCGTCCCCGTTTTCGGCGTCGGCGAGCACGACGGACTGCACTAACTGCACTATTACGTCATGCCCCTGGTGCAGGGCGTAGGCCTCAACCAACGGATCGCTGAGTTGAAGTCCGGCGGCTCGCCGTGGCCAGACCCGCGCCGAGCGCCTTCGTCCGCTGAGCATTGGCGACTGGTGGCAGACGTGGGCATCCAGGTGGCCGAGGCCCTGGCCTACGCGCACGGGCAGGGGACGCTGCATCGCGACATCAAGCCCGGCAATCTGCTGATCGACGAGCAGGGGACCGTCTGCCTGGCCGACTTCGGGCTTGCCCGGCCGATCAGCCGGAATGGCGATGCCTTGGGCGAAGCGGTCGGCACGTTGCGCTATG
>JAMOAF010000407.1 GCA_023621895.1 Planctomycetota bacterium | reverse complement strand
CGCATCACGCCCTGGGATTCGCCGCCGGTCACCGCTGGCGGCTCGAACTTCCGCGCCCAGGCCGGCTGCATGTTCGCATCGTACTGCTGGGCCCAGCCGGGCTGCGGGTCGGGCATCTGCGCCAGCAGCATGAACTGGCCGGCCCGCTCGGCCGACGCCCGGAACCGCTTGTCGCCATACTGATCGGCTGCCAAAAACATCACGTCGATCACGTCCGCGATCGCGTTGTCGTTGAAGGTGTAAAACGTCTTGTAGTCCTTGCCGGGATACTCCCACGACCACGAGTCCGGATAGTTGGCCTGCCGGATCGGGAAATCGTCGGCGCTGGGCGGCCCTTCAAACCGCTGGGGCCACGCGCCAATCGGATACTGGACTGCCAAGAGTGTCTCCAGGCCGGTCATCGCCGCTTCGTGGATCGCCGCATCGGATTGTTTCAATGCCGCGTCGAGCGCCATCAGAAACCGCAGGGCCGCCTGGGTCGTGTCGTCGTCGAGCGTCGACGTGTTGCGCTGGCTCTTGCCCTCCAGCGGCCGGTCCACGCGGTAAGCGGTTCGGGCGCGTTCCTTCTCGTCGAACACGATGCGATAGTCCCAGCCGCCGGACCGCAATTGCCCGCGGACCAGGCAGTGCCCCGTTCTCCGTGCCGCATCGAGGTAGAAAACGTCGCCGGTCGCCTTGTAGGCATCGAGCAGGGCCGTGCCGACCGTCGGCGTGCCCGGCGGCTGCACCCAGACCGTCGTGGCGTTTGCCTTGCCCTCGCCTTCGCGCACCGCCAGGTCTTCGCTGTATCGCCAGAGGTATCCGCCTTCGGTCGACACGGTCTCGTCGAAGAACCGGCAGGCCTTCTTGAGACCGGCGGCTGCCTCGCGGCGGAGAGCCGCGTCGTCTGCCACAACGGAAGTCGCGAGAAAAATCGCGGCGCACGCGAGGGACGCTCTTGAGGAAAATCGCATGGTTTTCGGTCTCGCTCTGATTGGAGTGTTATCAAGGGTGGAACGCAGCCGTTCGCCTCGCCGGGCGTCTAGAACGATTGCACTGTGAAAGGCTTTCCGAGGGGTCTTGGCCGGCGCTAATTCAGTTCCGGCGGGACGTTGCCGTACTCCCAGCCCGAGCCGGAGAACTCGGCAGCCGGCGCGGCCGCGGGCGTCTCGCCCGGCGTCATCTGGTCGGCCAGCTCGATGGCCGCATCGACCATCTGCCGCCCCGCCGCCGGTTCCAGGTTGCTGTAGGAGGTCAGGCGCGTCTCGTATCCTCCGCCGCGGGGTCCGAGGGCTTCTTCCGTGGGCACATAGCCGACGCAGCCATTGGCCAGGGAGACGGGAAACGTGAAGGGGAACTTGCTGCGGGCCTTCGTGTCGAGGCCGAACTGGCAGAAGAACTCGGCCGGATCAGAGAGGAAAACGGCCGGCCCGACTTGAATCGCTTGCACCTCGACCTCGGTGGTCGGGTGCTTTGCGAGGCTCGCATCGAGCATCACGATCTCCTTGGCGAACGTCCATTCCGTCGAACCGATCTGCTTGGGGTCCTTCTGGACCAGTTCCAGACACTGCTTGACCCGTTCGGCGCTGGGGACGCGGCGCTTGATCGACAGCAGTTTCGCCTTGGCCGCCACGGGCGCCAGCGTGCCGCGTTCCATGCCGAGCAGGACTTTGACAGCCTCGGCGCCCACCCGGCCGCCGACCAACTGGGCGCTCCGCTCGCCCGCCGGACGGCGCGTGGGGCTGAGATTGTCGACCTGGGTGACGTCGCCGGAAGTGCCGGGAAGAAAGACGACGATCGCCTCCTCGCCGAAGTAGCCGCGAATCGCCTTTTCGAGGTAATAGACGTAGTTGGCGGAGATGCCGCCGGGACTGGTTGTCGCGTGGCACGCGAAATTCACAACGCACCCGAGCAGCTTTCCTTCGCTGGTCCAGGCGCCGATGACGCCGACTTCCGGATCGGTCGGGCCGGCCGGCTCGACGATATCGGGGTTGCCCTGGCCGGGATGGGTGTGCGAGCGGCCGTTCTTCATCCGGAAGCGCCGGTTGAAGGCCACCGTGTCTTCAATTCCCTTGCCGACTCCGCATTCGGCCGCCTGGCGGCGCTGGTTGGCCTCGGCCACGGCCTCGACGATCGCCCCCTCGACGCGCTTCAGATACTCCGCATCCGCGTTCGACGATTTTTCATAGGCAAGTTGTTGCACGAGGGCGGAGGCATGGTCGTACTCGCCGGGCAGCACCATTCCGGTCGGGCCCGACGAGTGCGAATGCGTTGCACCGATCAGAACCGAGCTGCCCGCGATCCCGCACGTCTTCTCGATCCCCGCGCGAGCCCCGGTGACAAGACTGCGGGGGACGATCAGGGCGTCGACCCCGACCAGGGCCACGCGGCTCCGGCCATCGTCGAACACGGCCGCACGGACCTTGCAGGAGTCGTGGAACGACCGGTGGAACGACTTTCCATATCCACCAGGCTGCTCCGCGCCGATTGCCGGCGTGATGTCGCGTTCGGCGAAGCCGACCCGTTGGCCGCCGGATGGCTCCCCGCAAAAAACCGGCGACTCCGGCCGCGGCGCGAGCAGCAGGCCGGCAATTGCCAACAAGAGGAAGAACCGGGTACGCATGAAATGACCTCCTTGGCTTGCCCGGCGCCTGAGCCGCGCCGTGTTGCGGTACGATTCGGACATGGTTGCCGTTGCCGCCGAGAGCGGCAGCCGCGGGCGACCGCCATTCTTGAGCCGGTCGCAGCGCGTGTCAACCGTTTGCGACGATTCCCGCCGCCCCGCCTGCCTGGTTGGTTCCGCTGGTTCCCAAGCTCCAGCTTGGGAACCCCCACAGCAGCACGCCAAGGCGTTCCCAAGCCGGAGCTTGGGAACGAGGTGCGGTTGGGAACCCTACAGCAGCACGCCAAGGCGTTCCCAAGCCGGAGCTTGGGAACGAGGTGAAGGCGTTCCCAAGCCGGAGCTTGGGAACGAGGCGCGGTTGGGTCGGCGGCCCGCGCCCGCCGGGCCGCACTGCCGGAGAAAGCCGCATAATCGGCCAACTGGGCCAGGCCCAACCCCCCGATCCCGGGTGCGGCGCTAGGCAAAGCCACCGGTCATCGAGTATCCTGACTCGATAGACAGTACATGCAATCGTTTACAGGGGCCGCGCGCATCGCCGCCCGTCCCCGAGGCGTGAAGCGGTTGCCCGTTTTTCCCCCGCGACGGCAAGTGGCCCGAGCCGCTTGCCATTCGGCATTCCGAAAGTCCGAGCAACGAAATGGTCCTTCCCGCTCCCTTGCGCGGCATCGTCCCCCCGATGATCACACCGCTGGCAACTGATGATACGCTCGACACGGAAGGTCTCCATAGGCTAATCGAGCGGATTCTCGAGGCGGGACCGGCCGGACTGTTTGTGCTCGGCACGACCGGGGAAGGGCCCAGCCTGAGTTACCACCTGCGGCGCGAACTCGTCGATCGGGTTTGCCAAATCGTCTCCGGGCGAGTGCCGGTGTTGGTGGGAGTCACGGACACGTCGTTTGTCGAATCGATCAACGTGGCGGACGATGCGGCGGAGGCCGGCGCCGACGCGGTTGTCCTTGCGGCGCCCTATTATTTTGCCCCCAGCCAGGAGGACCTCTGGCAGTACGTCGACAGACTTGTGGCCGAGATGCCGCTGCCGGTGTTTCTCTACAACATGCCCAGCCACACCAAGGTGTCCTTTTCACTCGAGACGGTCCGCCGGGCGCTCGATGTGCCGGAGATCGTGGGGATCAAGGACAGCTCGGGCGACATGATCTACTTCGATCGCCTGCGGGACATCGTGGCCGAACGGCCCGATTTCACGCTCTTGATCGGCCCGGAAGAACTCTTGGCGGAAGCGGTCCTGCTCGGCGGCCACGGCGGCGTCAGCGGGGGGGCGAATCTCTGCCCGCGGCTTTATGTCGACCTCTACAACGCCGCCGCCGCCGGCGACCTGAAGACGACCTCCAGCCTCCACCGGAGGGTCATCGAGCTGGCCTCCACGATCTACTCGGTCGGCCCGCCGGGGGCCGCGGTCGTTCAAGGCATCAAAACCGCCCTGTCGATCCTGGGCATCTGTAGCGATCTGCCGGCCGAACCGTTCCACCCCCTCGGCGCCGAGCAGCGCAGGCAGCTTGAAAAGGCCCTCGACGCGCTGGGCCTCGTCGAGCCGGCGCCGGTCCCGCACGCCGTCTGACCCGGACTCTCTCGCCCAAACGAGCGAGAACCGCCTGACGCGGCTTGGAAACGTCTCGACACCGTTGGCCAAGTAAGATGCCACGGGCGAACCGGGTGTTCTGTCCATGACGCCCCAGGACGTGAGACTGCGCCTCGCTTGAGTTCTAAATCTTTCTGAAAAGCGTAAAACTCGCATCCACCCCATCTTGCTTGTGGGTTCACGTATCGCGTTTCTTGGAATCTTGGCAAATTTGGGCAGACTTTGCCGGTCTCGCAAAATTTTCTGATTTTTCCGAAAGTCCTGGCCGGGGGATTCCGATAAACTCGCTGCCGGTTGTCCCGATGCGGATGGCCGCCAACGAGACCACCCCCCAGACTGAGGTGTCAGAAATGAGACGGTTGACCCGGATTGCCAGCACGCTTGCGGTCGGCATCATGTGGATGATCGCTTGGTTTGCCCCGGGCATCGTCCAGGGGCAAGCCGTTCCGAGCAGCCTCCAACCCACGACCTCCCGGACCGCATGGAGCCAGCGCATTGTCCGCCCGGCATCGACGACCAATCAGGACCGGAAAGCAGACTGGTCATCCTACCGTCCGGGGCAGTTCGGGCAGCAGGTGAAGACGGTCTCAGCCGAAGAGGCGCCGATTTTTTCGCAAGACTCGCCGATCGTTGAAGGCGAAACCGTCCTCCAACTCGGCGACGCCGCCTATGACGACGGCTGCCAGTCATGCGGTCCCGGCGAGCCCTGCGGCGAGGCGTGCGCTGACCCGTGTGGCGAAGCGTGCGGCCCCAGCGCCTGCGGCTACCAGTGCGGCGATCTGGCCCGCGCGATCGGCGGACTGGTCGGCTACCTAGTGACGAGCACGAATTTTTACGCCGGTGTGCAAGGCTTCAAGGGGCCGACCGACCTGGGCCGGAACGGCAACTTCGGCTTTCATTACGGCCTGAATCGAGGCTCGCCCTTGGGCGACCCCTGGGGCATCGGCTACCAGTTCGGGGTCAGCGTGGTTCAAAGCAACTTCTCCGGCGACCAGATCGTCGACATCTTCTCTTCCGACAACCGCGACCAGGTCTTTTTCACCTCCGGCATCTTCCGCCGCGCCGTCTGCGGCGGCCTGCAATGGGGCGTTGTCTACGACCTTGTGCGCGACACGTATCGCGACAACGCAACCTCCGGTCAGATCCGCGGCGAACTCTCCCTTGTCAGCCAGGGACACCGCGAAATCGGTTTCTGGGGGGCCTTCGGCGTCAATGGCGACCGCATCCAGATTTCGCTGATCGACCAGGTCCTCGACGACCTGGAGGTCACGCCCATCGACATCTACTCCGTCTTCTACCGGCGCTATTTCAGCGGCGGCGGCCAAGGCCGCGTCTGGGCCGGCTTGACCGATCGGGGCGACGCGGTCCTCGGCGCGGATGCGACCGTGCCGCTGGGAACGAGTTGGGCCCTGGAGAATAGTTTCACCTACATGATCCCCGAGGAAGGACACAGCGCCGATGGCCAGCAGCGCGAGGGTTGGAATGTCGCCCTGCGGCTCGTCTGGTACCCGGGCCGGCAGGCGGCCTGCGAGGTCCATGGCCTCTACACGCCGCTGATGATGGTCGCCGACAACGGTTCAATGATCCTCGACGCCCGCCAGCGATAGTCCCGCTTGGGCGGTAATTGAGCGAATATGGGGGAGAGGCTGGGCCGCTTCGGCGGCCCTCTTTATTGCGCCCCGATCGCCAGCTTTCGGTTGGTCCAATGCGAAAGATCGCTGCGAGCCTCGCACGGCTGCACGGCCTTTTCGGTCGAATCATTGACGCAACCATGCCGGCCCCGGAGAATTGAGTCCAAATCAGCCAAAACGCGCTGATCCACCAGGCATGGGAGAGCAGACATGGACCACGCCTCACGCCTTCTCCAACAGCACCGCGACGTCACCCGGCGCTATTTCCTGCAACTCGGCGCGGCCGGTGCGGCCGGATTGGCCGCCTCCCCGCTTTGGGCTGGCGATGCCGAAGAGGATCGGCTCCTGGCCGAGGCCGTCGCCAAGCTCGAATACCTCACGCCCGAGGCCAATTTCGGCGGCAGCGGCGGGCGGGGCAATCCGCCGCCCTTCAAACTGTCTCCTGAAGATCGCCGCGCGGCCGGCCTCGATCCCGAAACTTGGCAACTCGAAGTCATCGCCGACCCGGAAAGCGACGTCAAAATCGAAAACCCGCTCTCCAAGCAGCGGGGAAACGCCCTGGATTGGCCGGGCCTGATGGCCTTGGCCGAACGCCACGCCGTCAGGTTCATGCAGGCGATGACCTGCCTGAACGTCGACCGGGTTTTCGGCATGGCCCTGTGGGAAGGCGTCCCGCTCCGCGAAGTGGTCCGCATGACGCGCCCCGCGGCGAACCTCCGCCGCGTCTGGTATCACGGCTATCACAGCGATCCGGCCAAACCGGGGCCCGGTTTCCAGAGCTCGCTCTCGATCAACCGGGTGCTCGAAGACCCGCCCGGCGAACAACCCGTGATCCTCGCCTACAAGATGAATGGCCAGTGGTTGGCCCCGAAACGCGGCGGACCGGTGCGGCTGCTGGTTCCCAACGGCTACGGCTTCAAGTCGATCAAGTGGCTCCAACGCGTGATCCTCACCAACAACCCGGCGCCCAACGACACCTACGCCGGCCAGAACAACGACGTTGACAGCCCGATGAAGACCTTCGCCCGCGTCTTGAGCCCGCCGGCCGTTCTCAAAGCCGGGCAGCCGGCGGCCCTGACCGGCGTCGCCCAGGTGGGGGCGTCGGGGTTGAGCAGGGTCCAGTATTGCCTCTTGCCGGCCGGCCAGCCGGCCTCGCCCGACGACCCCTACCTGACCCGGGCCGACTGGCGCGACGCCCAAATCCTGCCGCCGCCCCAGCGCTGGGGCGGCGAACTGGCCGACGGTCCGCTGCCGCCCATCCCCCACCAGACCGACGCCGCCGGCCGTCCGCTCACCTGGCCGATGCGCTACGCAATCGCCCATTGGGCGGTCCTGATCACCGCCCCGGAACCCGGAAAATACGAGTTGTGTTGCCGCACCGTCGACGCCAACGGCGTCGCCCAGCCCCTGCCCCGCCCGCTGCCCAAATCCGGCCGCAACGAAATCCAGCACGCCCCGTTGACCGTCGAGAAATGATCGTCCAATTGCATCCCAAGGAACCTGCTGCCATGAAGCTTCTCGTCCGCCGACGCGCCTTCTCTCTGTTCGCTGCCGCCGTGTGCTGTGCGATCTTTCCGACGGCCTCGACGGCCGCCGATTGGCCGACCGCCGGAGGCGACATCCGGCGAACCAACGTCTCCGCCGACGCGCTCGCGCTGCCCCTGGTCGAAGGCTGGCGCCATGCGCCCCTCCACGCGCCGCGGCCGGCGTGGCCCGAAAGTCCGGCGAAACAGGACGTTTATCGGAAAGTCTACGGGCTGAGCCCCACGGTCACCTTCGATCGCGCCTTCCAGCCGGTGATCGCCCAAGGGCGGCTCTACTACGGATCGTCGGCCGACGACGCCGTGCGCTGCCTTGATGCGGCCAGCGGCAAGCCTCTTTGGGCCTACGTCGCGGAAGGACCCGTCCGCCTCGCGCCGACGATCCACTCGGGCAAGGTCTATTTCGGCTCCGACGACGGCTGCGTCTACTGCCTCGAAGCCGCGGACGGTTCGCTCGTCTGGAAGCACCGGCCCGTCGAACCGGATCGGCGGCTGCCGGGCAACGGCCGGATGATCTCCCTCTGGCCGATCCGCAGCGGCGTGCTGGTCGATGGCCAGACGGCCTACTTCACCGCCGGCCTGTTCCCATCCCAAGGCGCCTGGCTGTGCGCCCTCGATGCCGCCACCGGCAAGACCGTCTGGAAACAGCAGGTCGATATTTCCTCCCAGGGCTACCTGCTCGCCTCGTCCAGCCGCCTGTTCGTGCCGACGGGCCGGGCGGCGCCCCATATCTATCTGCGCGACGGCGGCCAGCAGGTTGCGGCCTTTCCGGGCGGCGGCGAGCAGCGGGCCGGATTCCCCGACGGGGGCGGCTCCTACGCGCTCGTCGTCGACGACGTGCTCGTTCACGCCGGTGGCGAGAAAGGCGACCTCCAGTTCACCGCCGCGGAGACTCGCGAAAAGATCGTCACCTCCCCCGGAATTCGGCTCGTCGCCAAGGGCCAGGCGGCATACATTCTCGGCACCGACAAGCTCACGGCCATCCACCGCGCCCGGTATCTGGAGATGCTGCGTTTGCAGCGGAAGAAAGAGAAATCGCCCGCGGACTCAGAGCGGCTCGCCGCCTTGCGCGGCAAACAGGAGCCGGCCGTCCTCTGGGACATCCCCTGCTCGGCGCCGTGCTCGATGATCCTCGCCGGAACGCACGTTCTCTGCGGCGGCGACGGCGTGCTCGCCGCCTACGACGCGGAGACTGGGGCGGAAGTCTGGCAGACGGCGGTCGATGGAAAAGCCTACGCGTTGGCGGTCGCCGGCACGCGTCTCTATGCCGGGACCGATGCGGGAACGATTCACTGCTTTCAAAAGGAGCAGCCGACCGGCCGAGCGGAGCAGCCGCGGCTCGATGCCCCGCGCGCGGAAGCGGCCGATCCACCGCCATCGGCCCTCTCTCAGGCCCTCCAACCGCTCCTGGACAAGGGCGCGCAAGGGTACTGCCTGGTCCTGCCGGAGAGCGATGGTTCCCTGGCCGACCAGATCGCCTCGCGGACCAGGATGGCCGTGGTCTGCGCCGTTGCCAGCGCGGGCCACACCGGTGCCGCAACCCGCCGGGCGGCGGAGACGCCCAGCGCTGTTGCGGATCGAGTCTCATACCACGAGGTTTCTCCCGCGAGCCTTCCCTACCAATCCCGCGTGTTCAATGCGATCGTCGGA